>CAZUXQ010000030.1:0-10715 GCA_964624425.1 uncultured Sutterella sp. | reverse complement strand
CTCGATACGGAATCTCCGTATGCCGCCTTTCCAGGGCGGTACATTCAACCACTCTGCCATCCTTCCGTGATGCGATGTCTCAGCCCTTATCGAACCCCTGCAACATTGGCGATTCCATCTGAACTTGGCTGCTCAGGCTGAGAAAGTCGAACTATATCAGAAAATAAACGAATTGTCACGGATAGGCTAAAATTCTATTTTTCTGAATTTTCAAGGCATGCCGCTCAAGATCTTCACCTTCTGCTGCCGCAACGGCCACCTCTTCGAAGGCTGGCTGCGCGACGGCCTTGACTGGAAAACAGAGGCGACCGAAGGCAGGCTTTCCTGCCCAATTTGTTCAAGCACAGAGCTTGAACGCCGCCCTGATGCGCCCAACATCAAGCCTGCCGCAGGCACCACTCGCACCGATACGGACGAAAATGTCCGGCGGCAGAACCGCACCCGCATGGCAAAGAACCTGCAGCGCGAAGTGCTGAACGCCATGCGAAAGATCGTCGCTCAAACAGAAAATGTCGGAAAGCGCTTTCCGTCGGAAGTCCGCTCCATGGCAGCAGGCACCGCCGAAGTCCGCCCCGTGCGCGGACAATGCACGCCCGACGAAGCCAAGCGCCTCATCGAAGAAGGCTGCCCGTGCATGCCGATTCCCGACTTCCTCACTGAAGAAGGCAATTGAAGTCGGGAACAATTGCGGTCCATCACATTTCGAAATAGGCGAGGATCGCAAACACAACGAAAATCGCAGCGGCTACCTTGCGCATCAGCGCCATCGATATCCTTTCGCCGATCTTCTTGCCGAAATAGACGGCGGGCACGTTCGCGATCATCATGCCGAGCGTGGTGCCGACAACAACGAGCCAGGCTTGAGCCGCATAGCGAGCGGTGAGCGCTACGGTGGCAATCTGCGTCTTGTCGCCCATTTCCGCGAGGAAGAACAGCGCGCAGGTCGTGCCGAAAATGCCGAAGCGGCCGAGACGCTTGTGGAATTCGTCTTCGTTGATCTTGTCGGGAATGAGAATCCAGACGGCCATCGCGAGGAAGGACGCGATCAGGATCCAGCGCAAAATCTGCGGATCTATGAAAGCGCCGAGAGAAGCGCCGAGGAGGCCGGCAAAAGCATGGTTGAGAAGCGTCGAAATGAAAATGCCGGCTATGATGGGCGCCGGAGCTCGGAATCGAGCGGCGAGAAAGATGGAGAGAAGCTGGGTCTTGTCGCCAATTTCGGCGGCGGCCACCACCATCGTGGAGAGGCCGAGCGTTTCGAGAAACATTTGGGGTCTTTAGGACGAAGCGGCGGCAGAACACAAGACAAGCAGCCGACAAGCGCCCCTGCCGCACGTCATCCGGATGCGCGGGCGTCGTCCGCTGCTGGTCTTGCTCGAGCGTGACGCGCATTGCGCGCAGCGTTCGCGCTCTCCTGCGCCATGAAGCAGAAGCTTCAAGCATGTTGACGCAGAATGTCGTCCGTTTCGCGCAGAAGGGTTCTCAAGCCAAGCCGCACGCCCATTGATGATGCCGAACGGGCTCGGGCTTCGCGCTTGTCTGCGAGAGCGGTCGACGAGCTACTCCCCAGATACAAGGGAAGTTATTTTATAGGAATTTCAAAATGCAAGCTGCAGCAAAATATTTCTTGCTTTGCCTTCGCCGCATCCGGCAGCTACAATAGCACCGCGCGGGCGTCGTATAACGGCCATTACCTCAGCTTCCCAAGCTGATGACGAGGGTTCGACTCCCTTCGCCCGCTCCAATTCGAACTGCGCTTGGCGCATTCTCAGGCCTGGACATTTTGGTTCAGGCTTTTCGCTTTTCGCAACGCGGAAAGCACCGGACAAAAAGAATCAAGCCGCACGCCGTTGAAACGCCTCCAATAGAATTGAGGCCGCTTTCGCGGACTCGCCCGCATACTCACCGCTCGCCCATGTCGATCAGAAGACTTATCGCGCTGGACACCGAAACAACCGGACTCGACCCGGAAAACGGCGACCGCATCGTCGAAATCGGCTGCGTCGCGCTCGACGGCCGTTCGCTGCGCTCGGACGCCGCGCATCAGATGCAGCTCTACATAAACCCAGAGCGCGATGTTCCCGAAGAGGTCGTCGCCGTTCACGGCATCACGAACGAATTTCTTGCCGACAAGCCCGTCTTCGCCCAGATCGCCGATCGGTTCATCAACTTCGTCAAGGGCGGCACGCTCGTCATTCACAACGCAGCATTCGACACGGCGTTCCTCGACGCGGAACTTGCCCGCCTCGGAAAAGGATCGATTACGAAATACTGCGACGTGATCGACACGGTGAAGCTTGCCAAGCAGCGGCTGCCGGGCCGGGCCGTCAGCCTCGACGCGCTCTGCCGCTACTACGAAATCGACAATTCAAACCGCACGCTGCACGGCGCCCTTTTGGACGCGCAGCTCCTCGCGGAAGTCTATCTGGCGCTCTCGCGCGGGCAGGACACGCTCACGCTCTTGGACGACCCCCTCGACAATCTGCCGTCCATTCCGCCGTCCGAAGCATTCGTCGTGCAGAAGGCGACGCCCGAAGAAATCGCCGAGCACGAACGCATCCTCGACATCATCGAAAAGAAGTGCAAGTCGACCTGTGCCTGGCGAAAAGCCTTGCGGCCGGAAAATGCCGAAGACGGAAAAAGCGCTGAAACGGCTGCCGCCTGACGCGCCCGAAAAAAAAGACCGAAATGCGTTTCTTTGAATCCCGAAAGTCATCGCAAAGACTTTCGGGATTTTCGTTTTTCAGAATGATGCTTCGCGAAAAAGAGGACGAAGCCGAATTGAACGGGATGCTTCGGATGCCGTTCAGGCATTTCGATAGGACCGCTTCCTTTCAAACCATTTCGGCGCTGCGGCTATGGGCAAAATCGAGCATTTTGTCGACAAATGACAAATCAATCAATTCCTTATTGTTCACTGCAGCGCAAGCGTTTCTGCGAAGCCAGGATTCATCCATAGAAATTTCCCTAGGCGACTTTCCGCAAACGCAATAAAGTGTTGTTTCGGGATGCCGAAGCCTTTCCTCTTCGTTAAGATTCTGCGAAATAAAATCAAGTTGGCGGCTAGTTCTTTCCGCGCGCCGCCGCCTTTTTATTGAGGGCTCGCTTGACATGCCGCTTCAGCGAGCAGTTGTCATTCTCGAGGCTTATTCGACCATGATTATGAAGAAATTCGCCGCTTGCGCCTTTGCCGCTGTCGCCATAAGCCTTTCCTTGTCGAACGCTTTCGCGCGCGACACGCTCCGCGTCGGCACGGAACCGACTTTCGCCCCGTTTGAATTCCTCGACACTCAGACGAAGGAATTCTCCGGCTTCGATATGGATCTCATCCGAGCGATCGCCGATAAGGCGGGCTACGACGTGAAGATCCTCAACATGGGCTTCGACGCGCTGCTTCCGGCACTCAGCACGGGTTCGATCGACGTGATCGCCGCCGGCATGAGCATCACGGAAGAACGCGCCAAGCGCGTCGACTTCACGGAACCGTACTATCAGACGGGCCTCTCCTTCCTCGTCCGCAAGGACGACGCGCAGAAGCTGTCGAATTTCGACGCGCTTGAAGGCAAGCGCATCGCCGTGCAGATCGGCACGACGGGTGCCGACAAGGCCAAGGAAATCAAGGACGCCAAAATCGTCGCCTTCAATACGACAAGCGAAGCCTTCATGGATCTCTCCTCGGGCGGCGCCGACGCCGTCGTGATGGATCGTCCCGTAATCGGCTATTTTCTCAAGACGAAGCCGCGCATTGCTCAGAACCTGCAGCTGCAGAGCGAAATTGCCGACGCCGAAAGCTTCGGCTTCGCGGTGCGGAAGGGCAACACCGAACTTCTCGACAAGCTCAACGCCGCCTACCGGGAACTTGTCGAGTCCGGCGACGTCAAGAAGATTTTCAGCAAGTGGTTCGCAGAGTGAAGCGCGCCGAACTCCTTGGCGCATGCGGCTCTGAGCTCGCTTTTCGGAGAAGCGCAGAGTCTGAACGCCGGACATGATCGACGAGCGCACGGCTTTCGGCGCCGAAGGAAAAGACGTCTCTTCGCAAGCTCGACCCAGACTTGAAGCACTCTGAAAAACGCGCCGAACCGGACCGCCGGCTCGAAGACAACCCGGACGCGAACGGCGCGCTTCACTACTCAGGACAATCCCAACAATGGAATTTGATCTTTCCCTCATTACGAACAGCTTCCCGCTGCTTCTGCGCGGCGCCGGCCTGACGCTTGAGATTACCGCTCTGGCCGTAGGCCTCGGCTTGATTCTGGGCCTCTTTCTCGGCCTCGCCCAGCTCTCCAAGTTTCGGCTCTTCCGCATTCCGGCGAAAATCTACGTGGACGTCATCCGCGGCACGCCGCTCCTCATTCAGATCTTCATCATCTACTTCGCGCTGCCGGCCGTCATCGGGCACCGCATCGATCCCTTCATTGCGGCCGTTGCGGCCTGTTCGCTCAATTCGGGCGCGTACATCGCGGAAATCTTCCGCGGCGGCATTCAGTCGATTTCGCTCGGTCAGGTCCGCGCCGGCCTTTCGTTGGGCATGACGCACGGGCAGACGATGCGCCACATCGTTCTGCCGCAGGCCTTCAAGCGCATCATTCCGCCGCTCGGCAACGAGTTCATCGCAATGCTGAAGGACTCCTCACTCGTCTCGGTGATCGGCTTTGAAGAGCTGACGCGTTCGGGTCAGCTCATCATCGCCGAAACATACGGCACGCTCGAAATCTGGACCTGCGTTGCAGTGATCTACCTCGTCATGACGCTCACGATTTCGCGTCTGGTCGCGTTCCTCGAAAAACGCTGCAGGAAGTCCGACGAACGCTGATTCGTTTCGGCCAAGAAGCCGCAGTCTGCTTCGGTCGGAACAATCGGAGAAAGCCCCTCAAAAAATCCGCAGAACCACTTGCAAGACGAAATGCCGTGCGACTAGAATGTCGGCCTTCACGGCTCGAGTCTCGACGCTCGCGTCCGCAAGTTTGATTTAGTTTCTGAACAGGAATGCCAATGTCCGTTGAAATGAAGAAGTCCGAGATTGTTGCCAAGTTCCAGCGCGCAGAAGGCGACACCGGCTCGCCTGAAGTTCAGGTTGCGCTCCTTACGGCCCGCATCAATCACCTCACCGAGCACTTCAAGGTTCACGCCAAGGATCATCACTCCCGCCGCGGCCTTCTGCGCATGGTTTCGCGCCGCCGCAAGCTCCTCGACTACCTGAAGCGCACCGACCTCGACGCCTACCGCAAGCTGATCGACGCGCTCGGCCTGCGCAAGTAATCAGGGACGCATTTCAAGAGCCAACGGCCTGCCGGTTTCGACAGGCCGTCGTCGCATATGAATTCGGCATTTTCCAGCGGCTTCTGCCGCCCGAAAGCCGCCGAATGCACGACAATTACCTTTTTTGCAAGTCCTCATTCGAGGCGCCTCCCGCCGTTCCGTTGACGAAAGCTTTCGTCTTCACGCAAACAACAACGCAAGCGTCGTCGCGTTGCGATTTGAGCGCTCACGCCGCCAAGGCGAGAACCCTCAGACCGCAGCGCTCGAAGCTTCGAAGCGCTCCGCAAAAAGTCCGCCTTCGAGATCTTCACAACGTTCGCTGTTTATGAGGAAGAAGGCCGTCAGCGGTCGGCAAACTTCAAAAACTTTGATGGAGTTCTGCATCTCATGACGATGTTCAACAAGATCACCAAGTCCTTCCGTTTCGGCAATCACGACGTGACTCTCGAAACCGGCGAAATCGCTCGTCAGGCTACGGGCGCCTGCGTCTGCCGCATGGACGACACCGTGGTTCTCGCCACCGTCGTCGCCAAGAAGGAAATGAAGCCCGGTCAGGACTTCTTCCCGCTCACGGTCGACTACATCGAAAAAACCTACGCTGCCGGCAAGATCCCGGGCGGCTTCTTCAAGCGCGAAGGTCGTCCGTCCGAAAAGGAAACGCTCACGTCGCGCCTCATCGACCGTCCGATTCGTCCGCTCTTCCCGGACGGCTTCTTCAATGAAGTTCAGGTCATCATTCACGTTCTTTCGGCCGATCCGATGGTCGATCCGGACATCCCCGCGATGCTCGGCGCTTCCGCCGCCCTCGCCATTTCCGGCATCCCGTTCCGCGGCCCGATCGGCGCCTGCCGCGTAGGCTACGTCGACGAGCAGTTCATTCTGAATCCGACGACGGAAGAGCTCAAGCGTTCCCGCCTTGATCTCGTCGTCGCCGGCACGGAACGCGCCGTCTTGATGGTTGAATCCGAAGCCGACATGCTCACGGAAAGCACCATGCTCGACGCCGTCATGTTCGGCCACCGCGAAATGCAAGTTGCGATCAACGCAATCAACGAACTCACGGCTCAAGCCGGCAAGCCCGCCTGGGATTGGCAGCCGCCCGCCCGCAATGAAGCCCTCATCGCCCGCGTGACGGAACTCTCCAACGAAGGCCTCAAGACCGCCTACTCGATCCGCTCGAAGCAGGCCCGCATGGAAAAGCTTCGCGAAGTCTACGAAGCCGTCGACGCCGCGCTTGCCGCCGAAGCCGAAGCTGCCGGCACGAAAGCCCCGGACGTCAACGAAGTCCGCGGAATCCTCTTCAAGCTCGAAGCCAAGCTCGTCCGCTCGAAGATCCTCAACGGCGAACCCCGCATCGACGGCCGCGACACCCGCACGGTTCGCCCGATCGAAATCCGCCAGGGCGTGCTTCCGCGCACCCACGGTTCGGCGCTCTTCACCCGCGGCGAAACGCAGGCGCTCGTCACGACGACGCTCGGCACGAAGCAGGACGAGCAGATCATCGACGGTCTGTGCGAAGAAACGCACGAACGCTTCATGCTTCACTACAACATGCCCCCGTTCGCTACCGGCGAAACAGGCCGCGTGGGTTCGCCGAAGCGCCGCGAAATCGGCCACGGCCGTCTCGCCAAGCGCGCGCTGAAGGCCGTTCTCCCGAACCAGGAAGAATTTCAGTACACGATCCGCGTCGTCTCCGAAATCTGCGAATCGAACGGTTCGAGCTCCATGGCTTCCGTCTGCGGCGGCTGCCTCTCAATGCTCGACGCCGGCGTACCCCTGAAGGACTACGTGGCCGGCGTCGCCATGGGCCTCATCAAGGAAGGCAACAAATTCGCCGTTCTGACGGACATCCTCGGCGACGAAGACCACCTCGGCGACATGGACTTCAAGGTTGCCGGCACGGAAAACGGCGTCACGGCCCTTCAGATGGACATCAAGATCGAAGGCATCACAGCCGAAATCATGCAGGCCGCGCTCGCGCAGGCTCACGAGGGCCGTCAGCACATCCTCGGCAAAATGCACGAAATGGCCGGCGGCGGCGCGCATGGACTCTCCGACTACGCTCCGCGCATGGTTTCCTTCAAGATCAACCCGGAAAAGATCCGCGACGTAATCGGCAAGGGCGGCGCCACGATCCGCTCCCTCACGGAAGAAACCGGCACGACGATCAATGTCGAAGACGACGGCACGATCACCATCGCAAGCCCGGACATGGCCCGCGTTGCGGAAGCCCGCCGCCGCATCGAAGAGATTACGGCGGAAGTCGAAGCCGGTCAGATCTACGAAGGCACGGTGACGCGCCTGCTTGATTTCGGCGCCATCGTCCAGCTGCTCCCAGGCAAGGACGGTCTCCTGCACATCAGTCAGATTGCCAACGAACGCGTCAACCAGGTCTCCGACTACCTGAAGGAAGGTCAGACGGTCCGCGTCAAGGTTCTCGAAGTGGATGAAAAAGGCCGCGTGCGCCTCTCGGCCAAGGCGCTTCTCCGCGACGAAAGCCGCGGCGAAGGCCACGAAGCGCGCGAAGGCCGCGCCCGCCGATCCGGCAGGGATCAGGAGCAGCGCTAAGACGGTCTCCGCCTTCGAGGAACGGCCGATCTGCCGACGGCGGCAAGCCCCCTCGGGCCGCCGAGCCTTAAGGCTCGGCAAAAGCCGGCCGAGAGAAATCGGCCGGCTTTTGCGTTGAAGAAGTCCAAGCGAATGCAGTGTTCGGCTGCATCGGAAGCGGCGATCGACAAGACGAATGCTCGCCGAACCCGCTAGAATGAATTGTTTGTTCATGCACGTTTAGAGTGGGTTAGTCCGCTCGCAGGAGTCCCTTGTGAGAGACCGCATCATTGTCGACAATTGGAAGATGAACGGGACGCTGGAAAGCACCCGGGCGTGGGTAAATGAGTACCGTGCGCTGCCCGTCGACGGCAGCCGCAAAGCCGTCGTCTGCGCGCCATTCGTCTACCTCACGGAAATGAAGCGGATGCTTGAAGGCACCGACCTCGACCTTGGAGCCGAAGACGTCAACGAGAATCCTTCGGGGGCCTATACGGGCGAAATCTCCGCGGGCATGCTCGCCGACATCGGCATCTCGTGGAGCATCGTCGGACACTCCGAACGCCGCACGATTTTCGGCGACACCGACAATCGCGTCGCGATGAAGGCCTTGGCGCTCGTCAAGGCCGGCATCAAGCCGATCATCTGCGTGGGCGAAACGCTTGAAGAGCGCGAACGCGGCGAAACCGCGCTTGCGATTCTCCGTCAGATCAACGCCGTTCTCGCGGTGATTCCGCCCGCCAGGATCGGCGCGATCGCCTATGAGCCCGTCTGGGCCATCGGCACGGGCAAATCCGCCGCGCCTGAAACCGCTCAGGCCGTTCACGCCTCGATTCGCGGGCGCATCGCGCAGGCTTCTCACGAAGCCGCCGCCGCGCTTCCGATTCTCTACGGCGGCAGCGTCAATGCCGACAATGCGCAGGCTCTCTTCGCGCAGCCCGACATTGACGGCGCTCTCATCGGCGGCGCGTCTCTCAAGGCTGTCTCCTTCCATGCGATCGGCGCTCAATTCCCCGACCTCAACCCCCTTTCTTGATTGAAGGTATTTCCAAACATGCATTTCTTGCTTAGCATCGCTCTCGTTCTGCAGATCATCTCTGCAGTCGTCGTGATCGTTCTCGTGCTGATGCAGCACGGCAAGGGCGCCGATCTCGGCGCAGCCTTCGGCAGCGGCGCTTCCGGCTCCGTCTTCGGCGCCGCGGGCAGCGCGAACTTTCTTTCCCGCTCGACGGCCATCGCCGCAACGGTGTTCTTCTGCTCGACCATTGCCCTGACGCTCGCCTCAGGAGCCTTCAGCAAGCGCGCCGCCGTCCAGACGGGCGGCGTCTTGTCCACTGTTGAGCAGACCGCCCCCGAAGCATCCCCTGAACAGGGTATGCCCCAAAGCGAAAATAATTCCCCCGTAAATCAAATTCCAAGGTAGAATTTGTTTTCTCTGTTGATGACGAGTCCTCAACTCAAAAGTTCTAGGCAGAGATTGACAATCTGAATCAGCCGCGGCCGTGGCGAAATTGGTAGACGCACTATCTTGAGGGGGTAGCGGAGAGATCCATATGAGTTCAAATCTCATCGGCCGCACCAATTGCTGGGGTATCGCCAAGTCTGGTTAAGGCAGCGGATTCTGAATCCGCCATTCGTAGGTTCGAATCCTACTACCCCTGCCAAATTTCCAAAGAGAGACTGAAGCACTTGCTTCGGTCTCTCTTTTTTTCTGCGCTCTTTGCGGGCCTTTCAGCTCTCGGCACGGAATTTCTCCAGTTCAGAAGAGAAAAATCCGCGCGAGGCGGACTTTTCGAAGGCAGAGCCTGTCTATCGGCCTAATGCTTCATGGCGCTCGGCAGGATGAGCGACTTCACGTCGACGGGCTTTTCCATCATGCCGTTTTCGATGAGGAACGCCTGATCGGCTTCCAGGCTCTTCACGTCCGAATCAGTAAGCGCGTCGTAGAAGTTCGACCAGTCGTAGAGCTTCAGCGCGTCTTCAATCGAAACGCCCTGTTCCTTGGCGCCGATTTGAATCGCTTCTTTCTTGTGGCTCTTGATCCATTCAAGCGCAGCGCGATTCACGGCCACGACGCGGTTGCAGGCTTCCGGATAGTCCTCGGCGAACTGCGTGCGCACCGTCATGACAAGATTCGGCTCGACAAGCCCTTCGCAGGTCGCAATCGTCTTGGCGCCCGCTTCGTGGGCCTTGATGATGAGATTTGCGGCAAGAAGCGCGGCGTCGGCCTGCCCGGAGAGAACGGCCGTCATGGCCGCGCCCGGATCCATATTGATGAAGTCTACGTCAGAAATCGTCATGCCTTCCTTCACGAGGGCGGCAACTAGGAGCTGATGCAGCACGGTGCCCTTCGGCCCCACGACCTTCTTGCCCTTCAGATCCTTGACGGAGAGAGCTTCGCCGGGCTTGCCGACGATGGCGAAGATTTCCTTCGGATGCGCAACGCCCGTCGCAACGGCGATCGGATTGCCGGCACCCGCGGCGAGAAGAAGGCTCGCCGTATTCATGACGGCCGAGAAGTCGAGGTCGCCCGAAGCCATGGCCTGGCTCTGAACGGCGCCCGAATTGATGACGCGCCACTTGATTTCGACGCCGTCCTTCTTGAAGGCGTCTTCTAGCATGCCGCGCTCTTTCATCACGATGTTCTGAAGATTGAAAGGCGCCTTGACGTACGTGATCGAAATCGACTTCGGCATGTCGGCCGCAAAGACGCTGACGGCCGCGCCGAAATAAGCAGCCGCGAAGGCCGCGGAAAGCTTCATCTTCATTTGAGTTCCTGCGTTGGATCCCATGCTTCGTTTCAGAGAGCGCGCTTTTCTTCCTGCTTGGCCGGCGCGAACCTCTCGTACGGAAAAGAGGGATGCAAGGATTCTAGCGACGCACCTGCCGCCGAATCCTGGAAACACTGC
>CAZUXQ010000029.1:0-10836 GCA_964624425.1 uncultured Sutterella sp. | reverse complement strand
GGCGAAAGTTTCGAAGGGTGTTCGGAAGCCGACGGCTTCAAATGCGGCCGTCGATCAATGCCTGAAGCGCAGCGGTCGGCGCGTCAATTCGTCTGATCGATGAAGCCGCCGCCCAAGCAGACTTCGTTCTGATAGAGAACGGCGCTTTGGCCGGGCGTGGCCGCCCACTGCGGTTCGTCGAAGGCGAGCTTGATCGAGTCGGCATCGACCGAAATCATGCGGCCGGGTACGTCCCGCTGCCGATAACGCGTCTTCACCGTAATCGGCTCGGACGGATCGGGCGCGGCGCCGGCAATCCAGCTCGGATGCGAGGCCGTGAGCTCATGAGACAAAAGCCACGGGTGGTCGTGTCCCTGGCAGATCCAAAGCGTGTTTTCCTTGAGGTCCTTCTTCGCGACGAACCAGGGTTCGCCCGTCGAATCTCTCGTGCCGCCGATGCCGATGCCTTTGCGCTGGCCGAGAGTGTAGAAGGCGAGTCCGACGTGCCTGCCGATCACCTTGCCGTCCGGAGTCTTGATGGGGCCGGGGTCGGTCGGTAGGTACCGGCCGAGGAACTCGCGGAAGGGGCGCTCGCCGATGAAGCAGATGCCGGTCGAATCCTTTTTCCTTGCGTTCGGCAGGCCGATTTCGGCGGCTATCTCCCGCACTTTCATCTTGTGCAGGCCCCCTACCGGGAAGAGAACGCGTGCGATCTGCTCCTGCGAGAGACGGTGTAGAAAGTAGCTCTGGTCCTTGTTTGGGTCGACGCCTCGCAGAAGCGCCGCCGCGCCCGAAGCGTCGCGGCGCACGCGGGCGTAGTGCCCCGTTGCGATCCAGTCGGCGCCCATTGACACGGCGTGGTCGAGGAAGGCGCGGAACTTGATCTCGGCATTGCAGAGCACGTCGGGATTGGGCGTGCGGCCGGCGGAGTATTCGCGAAGAAAGTCCGCAAAGACGCGTTCCTTGTATTCCTTGGCGAAATTGACGGCCTCGAGATCGATGCCGATCACGTCGGCGGCGGCCGATGCGTCGATGAAGTCCTGGCGCGAAGAGCAGTATTCGCCGTCGTCATCGTCTTCCCAGTTTTTCATGAAGAGCCCGACGACTTCGTAGCCCTGCTCCTTCAAAAGGTAGGCGCTCACCGATGAATCCACGCCGCCCGAGAGGCCGACCACGACTTTCTGCTTGCTCATTGCTGCTGTTCCGAAGAAAATGTGCCGGCCGCATTGCGCAGCAATGCGGCGGCGTTGCCTGAGAAGCGCGATTGTCGCCCAAAGCCCGCTCGGGCTTCAAGCGAAGCGCGGCTTTTGAGTTTCATCATGACGCACCATTCCGAACTCTCTTCAGTTCCTTTGCCCGACGCGCGGCGTGTTCTTGATCTGATTGCCGAAAGGCGCTTTGTCATGAACGCGCCGATGACGGGCGTTGCGACGGTGGAAATGGCGGCGGCCGCCGCCAATGCAGGCGGCGTCGGTCTGCTTGCCGCCGAATCGATGACGCCTGAAGAAATTGCGGCTTCGGCCAAAGAATTCCGCCGTCTTTCGGACGGCCCTCTCGCGATGGCTCTCGCCATTCGCCCGCGCGGACATCCGCAGGCTTCAGCAATGGCGGCCGTCTTCGAAGGCGTTTCGGCGCTTCTTGCCGATTTAGGGCTTCCTGACGAGGCAGGCCGATACGATCTCACCGGAGCGAAGGCGTTCCCCGACTTCGACGCGCAGTTTCGCGCCGCGCTCGAGGCAAAGCCCGCGATGATGCTTGCCGTTTTCGGGGGCTTCCGCGAACCCGAGGCCGATGCCTTGAAGGCGGCCGGGATTCTCAACGCGGCCGCTGCCACGACGCTTCGCGAAGCCAAGGTGCTGCGGGCGGCAGGCGCGGATCTCATCGTCTGCCAGGGCGCCGAAGCTGGCGGCCCGCGTGCGGCTTTCGAGGACAGGGACGACGCATTGGTGGGAATCTCGGCGCTTCTGCCGCACGCAGTCAAGGCGACGGGACTTCCGGTCGTTGCGGCGGGCGGCATCTCTTGCGCAGATGCCGCCCGAGGCCTCAAGGCCATGGGCGCGTCGGGCGTGTTGATCGGAACTGCGCTGGCGGCGACGGAAGAGTCCGCCATGAAGAATGCGTACCGCCGAGCCTTCCGATGGGCCGGCGCGGCGGATTTGGCGACGACGAGGATTTTCGCGGGACGTCTGGAGCGCGTCCTGCGCGGGCCGCTTCTCGAAGCGCTTGAGAGCTACGAAAGCGTCTCGGCGCCGTGGCCTGCTCCCAAGGCGGTATTCGATCCGATTGCGGCGGCAGCCAAAGCCGCGGATCGCGAAGAGCTCTTCGTTCTTCGTGCAGGGCAGTCCGTCGGCCGAAGCGGCTTTCGCACGACGAGCCAAGCCGTATCCGAGATCGCCGAGGGACTCGGCTGAAGCGAAAAAGGAAAAGAATGCCGAGGGTTTCTGCGTTCTCCTTCCGAGCGCGGAAGGCAAGCGGCGGCATTGCGGCCGCCGTTTTCGCTGAGCTTCAGAGAACTGGCAGGAGCGGAGCTTCGCCCTCGGCGCCGACGAGGACGGCGGACGTGAGGAAGATGAGCTGCGGCCCGAGATGCGTGTCGATCATCTCGAAGCATTCCGCCGCGGAGTGCGCGTTTGCGCCGCGGCCGCCCGAGCAGAGGCAGGTCGACGGAATGTTCCTGCTCATCGGAACGTTGGCGTCCGTCGACGAGCAGACATACTTCGTGAGTTCGATGCCGAGCTGCGCTTGAGCGGCGCGGGCCGACTGGAGCACCGGGCAGCTGTCCGGACGCATGCCGGCCGGGCGGCTGCCGATTTGGGTCTTCGCGAGGCGCAGCTTCAGTCTTTCGTCGGTGATGCCCCAGAATTCGTTTTCTTCCCGAACGCCTGCATCAAAGGCGGCAAGCACCTGCGCTTCGAGCTTCAGGAGTTCGTCGTTGCTGACCGAACGCATGTCGACCTCAACTTCGCAGCGCGCCGCAATTGCGTTCACTGTCGTGCCGCCCTTGATCGTGCCGATCGTGTAGGTGGTCTTCGGGTCGCTCGGCACGCGGAACTGCGCCATCTTGGCGCCGGCGCGGCAGATCGCGTGAATGGCCGACGGACAGATGCCGAATTCGGCGTAGGAGTGGCCGCCCTTGCCTTCGACGGCGATGCGCCAGCGGTGCGAACCCGTCGCGCCGCGAAGCACGCGGCCGACTTCGGTCGAGTCGATGGCGATGAAGCCGTCGATCTTGCGGCTGCCGTCGAAAAGCGCCTTCGAGCCGCGGATGTCGCCGTTGCCTTCTTCGCCGACCGTGCCGACGAAGAGAATGTCGCCCGCCGTTTCGATTTTGTTGTCGACGAACATGCGGAGCACCTGCAGGAGCGCGCGCAGGCCGGAGCAGTTGTCGCCGATGCCCGGAGCGATGAGGCGGCTGCCTTCCTGCTTCACCTTCACGTCGGTGCCGAGCGGGAAGACGCTGTCCAGGTGTGCGCCGAGCGCGAGCACAGGACCCTGCGGACTCTTTCCGGGGAGACGGCCGACGACGTTGCCGATTGGATCGATGACGACGTCCGCAAGGCCGCATTCCTTCATCATGCCGGCAACGCGGGCCGCGCGCTTTTCTTCCATGAAGGTCGGCGCTTCGATTTCGCAAAGCTCGATCTGCTCCTTCATGGCGCGGCCGACGTCGCGTTCAGCTTCTTCTAGAGCGGATTGGACGGAGGCCTTGGCGCAAAGAGCGGCGGCGGCAGCCGCATAGGCGGCTTCGATCGGGGGAATGCTGTTGTTCATGGGTGCTCCTGCAGCTGCAGAATTTATTTGCCTGCATTTTCCGGCGCCTGCATCAGCACGATGATGCCGCCGATTTCCACTTTCTCGCCGCCGCGAAGCTTGCGTCCGCGGCGCGTTTCGACTTTGCCGTCGACGAGCGCTTCGCCGGCTTGAATGCGTTCCTTGGCCTCGCCGCCGGAGCCGCATATGCCGGCGGCCTTCAGAAAGGCATCGAGCGTAATGAACGGACCGCGGATGGCGAATGTTTTCGTTTCGGGCATGAGCCGCCTCCACAAAAAGAAGGAAAAGCGTTCGAGACAGCCGACAGTTTAATTCTCGGGATGCGCTTGCTGCCTTTTGGAGCGCGTCCCGTGCATCAATCTTTTGCAATAGGACTATGATTATGCGCTTCGACTGAGCGCGAAGCGCCGCGCTTGAAATCCTTTTGGCTCCTGCAGATGCTTGCTTCTATCGGATTGATTCTGGGCTTTCAGGTGCTCGGCGAAGTGCTGAGCCGTCTTTTGGGCCTGCCCGTCCCGGGCCCGGTTCTGGGCATGATGCTGTTGTTCTTTGCATTGCTCGTGAAGGACGATCTCATCGGGAAGATTCGGCCGACGGCAGGCTTTCTGCTTTCGAATCTTTCGCTTTTGTTCGTGCCTGCGGGCGTAGGCGTCATGCGCCACGGCCGCCGCTTCATGACGGAAGGGGTCGGCATTGCGGCGACGCTCGTGCTCTCGACCTTCATTGCCATGGCGGTGAGCGCTTGGGTGATCGTTTGGGTGCAGAAGCGCCTCAAGATCGAAGACGAGGAAGCGTGAGGACGCAATGACAGCAATTCGCGACATCTGGACCCCGCTCATTGCGAGTCCTGCCTTTTGGCTGATGCTTACGCTCGCCGTCTACGTTCTCGGACAGAAGATCTTTCAGGCGGCGAAGTTCAATCCGTTGCTCAGCCCCATCATCATTGCCGTTTCGAGCCTTATCGTCTTTCTGATCGTTTCGGGCGTTCCGTACGACGACTACTTCCGCGGCGCCTCGATGATTCACTTTCTGCTCGGGCCTGCGACGGTGGCGCTGGCCGTGCCGCTCTGCGAGCAGCGCGCGAAGCTCGCCAAGCTGTGGCTGCCGCTTCTTTGCGGCCTTGCCGCAGGGTGCTTTGCCGCCATGGCATCCGTCATCTTCATCGGCGCTGCGTTCGGGCTTTCAAGCGAAACCCTGCTGTCGATGGTGCCGAAGTCCGTGACGACGCCGGTAGCCATGGGCATTTCGGAAAGCATCGGCGGCCTGCCGGATCTGACCGCAGCGCTTGTCGTCATGACCGGCATTTTCGGCTCGATTGCTGGGCGTCCGTTCCTCAGGCTCATCCGCGTCCGGTCGGAATCCGTCTGCGGCGCTGCGCTCGGCCTTTCCGCGCACGGCATGGGCACGAGCGCCGCCTTCATGATCAGCCCCCGCGCGGGTGCTTTTTCCGGACTGGCGATGGGACTCTGCGGCGTTGTTTCCGCCTTCATGGCTCCCTGTCTGGCGCAGCCGATCATGGCGCTTCTCGGGCGCTGAGGCCGCCCGCCGTCATCTTGAGGCGCGTGAAGCGGTGCGGGAGAAGTCCCGCTTGATGCGTTTTCTTCGGCAAGGCGTCGCGGCAATGGCGGGCGCCGACGACGAAGAAGGCAGCGGAAAGCCCGAAAAAAATCGACTGTCGTCATTCGGCCGACGCTGCTGCGGCTGCTGACGATGATCCGGCGCGCAGAAAGAATCTCGGCGCCCGGAAGGGCGGCCGAGATTTGGGAGCAGGCTCAGAAGAACCAGGAAGCTCAGGCTTCGAGCGTCAGGCAGTGGCGGGCGTATTCCCTGACGTCTTCCCAATCCGTGTAGTCGATGACGGCAGTCGGTTCCGTCGGGCCCTTCGTCATCTTCATGATCATCTGAATGGCCTTCGTTTCGAACCAGTTCCAGTTCGGGTAGTCGACCTTGCCGGCGAAGCAGTGGGCGTCCTTCGGCTTCCACGGGTTGTTCTGGATGAACTTGCGCGTGTAGACGTTGCCTTCGATCGTGGCCTTCGCGGGCGTGCGGGCGACGACGGAGACCGAGAAGAAGCTGTTGGCCTTGGCGTCGAGGATCGACTTGTAGCGGTTCACGAAGGAAAGGAACGTGCGGTTGAACTTGCCGTAAATGACCGGCGCGCCGGCGATGATCAGGTCGTACTTGTTCCAGTCGATGCCTTCGCGATCCGCTTCCATAACGCACGTCAGGTCGGCCTGATTGCCTTCGGCGATCACTGTTTCCCAAATGCGGCGGGCGATGCGGGCAGTGTGTCCCGCGTGGCTGTAGTAAAGAACAAGCACGGTCTTCATGGAATCATCTCCAGCTTCGTCGGCGTCACCCGCGTAAGAAGCAATGTGTTGCGTCGAAAATGTCTTTGTGGATAGTCTCTTTTGCGAGAGACATTGGTCGCGTCGACTTCCGTTGCGGCCCGAGGGCCGAAGACGGTTCCCGCCGAAGCGGGCGATGCGCTTTTTTTTGCGTGTGCGCTTGGGACCAGTCGGGCCCGCCTTCTTCACGCTGTCTGCTCGGCCTCGGCATTCTGCCGCCGGCAGATCCCCTTGCGCGGCATGCGCTTCTGCGGCGGCGAAGGCCTTGGCGCTTTGCGCGGGGGTTTGCATGGCTCTCGGCCGCATCTTAACGGCTCATCTTTCTTTTTGCCTTAAGATGCGGCCCAAATCCGCCGAAAAGCAGCGAAGCAGTGGCGGAAGGCGCTTCGCCTGGTGTTAGAATCTGCCGCATTTCCAATGTCGCGGAATGCGTCGGCTGCGCGAATCGGCGCGCCGCAAAGCGCTTTTCGACGACTATTCCTTCAAAACCGAACGTACGTTGTTTCATTTATGGCAAAGGAAGACCTCATTGAGATGGCCGGACAGGTTCTGGAAGTTCTGCCGGACGCTCGTTATCGCGTGAAGCTCGACAACGGCCACGAACTCGTGGCCTATACCAACGGCAAGATGCGCAAGCATCACATCCGCATCCTTGCCGGCGACCGCGTGTCGCTCGAGCTCTCGCCGTACGATCTTACCAAAGGCCGCATCACCTTCCGTCATCTGGAAGGCCGTCCGCCTGCAGCGCCGCAGCAGCGTCGCCGCTGATTTCGGACGCATGAAAAGGAAGGCCGCCGCAACGCGGCCTCAGCAGGGGCGCTCAGGTTCGCAAAGCCCATGAGCATGATGAAAAAGCCGCCTGCGGCGAACCGACTCGATGGAGAAAGTTTGCCTCAGGCGGCTTTTGCCGTTTCGAGCCGATTTCTCAGAACGCATCCTTGAACGTGATGAAGAAGATCGTCGTGAGATGATAGAAGACCGGTGCGGCGAACGTAATCGGCGCAAGGCGCGCGAGAAGGCCGCGCGTCATGTAGATGTCGCCTTCGCCCGCGAGGCGTTCGGCGCCCATGCTTTTTCTCACGCAGTTGAAGACGAGGTCGCCGAAAACGCCCGAAACAACAATCGCGATCGCCATCAGCAGCGCCTGCCAGAAGCGGAAGGGCGTCATCCAGAACATGGCCGCGGCGGCCAGAAAGCCGCCCGCGCATCCGATGAGCGTGCCCTGAACGGTGCGTCCGGCATTGAAGCTCAAGGGCTTTCCCGCAAACATCGAGCTTGCGATTGCGGCGCAGAGATCCGAGACGAAGATGACGAGGAGGAAGAAGAGCATCAGGAGCGGGCCCGATGAGTTGTAGCGCGTAAGGTCGAGCATGGCGATCGCCGGCAGCTGGCTCACGCAGTACACGCAGAGCATGATGCCCCACTGCACCTTGGCGACGCGCTCGAGGTAGCGGTCGGTGTCCTTCGAGAACGCCATCACGACGGGCAGCGCCAGGAAGAGGTACACGGGGATGAAGAGCGTATAGATTTCCGTGAGGTCGAAGCCGATTGCGAGATACTGCACCGGAATCGTCACGTAGAAGGCGATGATGAGCGAGTAGTGATCGGTGGGCTTCGTCGGCGTGATCGCGATGAACTCGCGCAGAAGGAAGAAACTTATTGCCGCGAAGAAGACGAGGAGCATCGGGAGCCCTGCGGCAAAGGCAATCGTGAAGACGACGATGAGCCACCACGCCATTCTTGCGCGGGAATTGACGATCTGAAGGCGGTAGCGCTGCTGAAGCGTCGCGGCGCGCTTTCGCGCCCGGCTGCCGCAAATCGTTCCGGCAAGCGCAAGAAGCGACAGGCCGACGAAAAGAATGAGGTACGCCTCTTGTATGGAGAATCCGAGTCTCATGCTTTAGCCAATGCGATGACGGCGTCTCGCGCGCGGTTGAGGAAGTCGTCCTTCAGGTCGGACGGATCGTGAGGAAGCGGAGAGCCGAAGCGAACCGAACAGACGGTCGGCACGGGAATGAGAACCCCTTTGGGCATGGCTCTGTGGAGGTTTTCGATGTAGACGGGAATGAGCTCAACGTCCGGGAATTCGGTCGTCAGATGCCAGAGGCCCGACTTGAAGGCGCTCGGCAGAGGCTGAGGACGGCGCGTGCCTTCCGGGAAGATGATGATCGAAGAGCCTTCGCGCAGCGCCGCTCGGAGCGGATCAAGCGGATTCGCATGTTCGGTGCGGCGGCGGTCGACTAGAACGCAGTGAAGCTCTTCGAGCGCGATCCGGCGCTTCAGAAAGCCTTTCTCCCAGTAGTCCTTGGCGGCGACCGGACGGACGCGGGCCCGCAGCTGCGGAGGCAGGGAAGCCCAGATGACGATGGTGTCCAAGTGGCTCGTGTGGTTCGCGAAGTAGATGCGCTGCTTGGACGAGGGCGCGCAGCCCTGCCAGTGCGGATAGGCGCCGACGAGGAGGCGGGTGAGCCACACGATGGGCGTCATGAGTTGAATCTTGAACACTTCGAAGTCCGCTGATTGAGGAATTCGGCCATTATAGATGGCATGAGCTGAGGTTCGTCGGCGTCGGGCGGCTTTTGTCGGACGCATGCCGATGAAGAGCGCGCGGCCCGCAGGAAGCGGATCGAGCGAGTTTCGGGTCATGGCTGCCGGTGACGATGCATTCGCTCTTGGGGCTGCGGGCGAGGCCGGGCCGGAAGACGGCCGGGCAGCTTCATTCAAGGCGCCGCGAGGTTCGCGCCGGAATTCTGCTGCGCTTGCGGGGCGATCTTTTTGATTTCGGGTTCGTCGAACGTGCCGCGGATGTTGTATCCAGACGAAAGAATCTGAGAGATCTGATCTTTGAGAACCCACTGCGCAATGAGCGTGCCGATGCCGACGGCCGGGTTCGCGACGGCAAGCGCAAGCGAGGCGCCTTCGGCGTTGATGTTCGGCAAAACGAGCGCCTGCATGTCGAGAATTTCGTTGACGAAGTCGACGCTGCCTCCGATCACGATCGTTGCGGCGCTTCCGGCAAGCGTCGTCTTTTCGGTGGAAAGAATGCCGTTCCTGAGCGCGGCGCTGACTGAGAGGGAGTCGAAGGAAAAGCCCTTGCCGGCCACGTCGCGGAAGTCGAGCGTCAGACGGCGCAGGAGATGCTGCATCGAAAAAAGACTCAGCAGACGCCCGGCGCCGGGCTCTACCTGCAGAAGTTCGCCGCGTGCGGCATGGCCGCCGATCGTGCCGCTGAGGCTCTTCATGCTGAAGTCGAAGGGCCGGCCGAGCCACGAGAGTTCGATGTCGAACTGTCCGGGCGCATTGCGGACGACGTCGCGGATGTTGAGGCTGTGGAGGACATCGGCGGCGCTCTTGATGTCGGCGTGAATTATGAGCGACGTTCTGCCGCCTGCATTTTCGGGAAGCGCTTCCCAGCGTCCGCTGCCGCGAACGACGCCGCCCTTGTTGTAGACGTTGAGCTTCGAAATATGCCAGAGAGCGAGCCCTGAGGGCGTTTTTGCGTTCCTGGCCGCGATTTCGATCTTGCCCACCTCGCGTTCGCCTGCCTTAAGATCGTCGATCACGACCGAAAGGTTCGGGAGCGTGCCGGACTTTTTGGTCGTCCTGATCTGCCTGCCGAGACGCTCGGCTGCGTTTTCGGGCAGATGGAGGCGGTTGAGCTTCACCGTGAGGCCGGGCGCGCGATTTGAAGACGCCTCCATGAGTTCGGCCTGGCCCGAAGCTTCCTGCGACTGCAGGCGCAGATGCCAGGCGCCCGCATCATGCAGATGGCGCAGCGTCGCGTCGACGTCCGTGAGAAGACTGCTTTCGAATCGCAGGCTGTCCGTCTTCACGTTGATCGTGCTTGCGCGCTTCAGAAAGTCGGGCTCTTCGTGCGCGGGATGTCCTGCTGAGAGGCTCGATTCGATTCCGTCGATCTTCAGCGTCGTCATCCAGGAGGAAATGTCGATTTGGGGCGTCTCGACCGCAATCCGGATGTCGTTTTGCGGCGCAGCCTTGGCGCCGCCGAAGCCGAGGAACCCGCTCGTCGCTGCGTAGTTCGAGCCGTCCTTGCCTTGGATTTCGGCAAAGTTGAGCGTGCAGTGAAGGCGCCCGGGCGCGTCGACAAAAAGCGTGCGGGAATTTTTGTCGGAGGGCGTCCAGCTGAATGTCGCGGGCCAGGCGGCTTCTGCCGGCTTCGCGTACGGCGCCGGCAGCGTTGAGGCGATGCCTGTCAGATCGGTAGAGCCCGAAAGACGCCAGAGATGCGGATTGGAAAGAGGCACCTCGACGACGGCTTTGGCGGCCGCGGCGCCCGTCGCGTGTTCGAAAAGCGGGTCGGCCCACGCCGCGTCGAGCATTCGTCGGCCTTCTTCGGGCGTAATCGAGCCGGCGAAATCGAGCGTGAGGACGCGGTCCTTGGATGTCGAAGCCGAAACCGCGAGCGGACCCCGAGCCAGGCGTCCGGCGATGGGCTTCTTCGTGAAGACGCCTTGATTGTTGATGAGGAGCACGCCCTCGAGGCCTGTCGCCTCGGGAAGCATCGGAAGATAGCGAAGCGAGTCTTTCTCGAGCGTCGCCGTAATGCTGTATTGGGCGTCTTCCGGGTTCTGAAGCGGAATCCGAAGGTCGAGCTTCGCCGTCATCGGACCGCTGCCTGCGGCGTCGTCGAAGATGCCGCCGATGAATTCGCGCAGCATCGGGCCGCGCCTCCCACCCGTACATCCTCGCGCGGCTTGAGCCTTTTGCGCGCGGCACC
>CAZUXQ010000028.1:0-10872 GCA_964624425.1 uncultured Sutterella sp. | reverse complement strand
CTCGCCTGCGCTCGGGCGGACAAGTCCGGCAAAGAGGCGCAGCACGGTGCTTTTCCCGCAGCCCGTCGGCCCGTGAAGGAGGACGAATTCGCCCCGATTGATCGAAAGCGTCAGCCGATCGAGCGCGAAGAGTCCGTTCGGATATGCGACGCTGGCGTCCTTCAGCGCCAGGAGAGGAGCTTCTTGCATCAAAAGGCCTTGAAGGAGACGCGCCTGCCGATTTTGTCCCAGTCGGCTGCCTCGTCTTTGAGCAGGTAGTCTGTGAGCGGATGCTCTTCCAGCCAGTTCTTGTCGAGGCGAAGGCAGAGGCTTTCGCCCGAACGCTCGACGGAAATGATCGGCAGCCTCACCGCTCGGCGGGCATGCGCAAAGATGACCGCGAGGCGCAGGGCGAGCGCGGCTTCCATTGAAATTTTCTTGTCGAGGAAATCCTCGACTTTCTTGAGGCTGCCGCGCTGCGAGAGCACGAAAGCCGAGAGGATTTCCTGATCCTGCCGGCTGAATCCCGGCATGTCGGCGTTGCTCACGATGTAGGCGCTGTGGCGATGGTAGCGGGAGGACGAGATGTTCATGCCGATTTCGTGCAGAAGCGAGCCCCAGCGCACGAACTTCTTGTCTTCGGCGCTCGCGCTCGGGCGCAGGATGCCGTAGAGCTTCATCGTCAAGTCCGAAACGCGCGCGGCCTGCTTTTTGTCGGCATGCGCCGTCGAGAGCATGCTTTCGATCGTGATGTCGCGCGTATCGCGGTCGCTCACGCGTCCGAGAAGGTCGTAGAGAAGGCCGACGCGCAAGGCGCCCGAAGCCGGGCGCATGGATGCGATCGACAGCGTGTCGAAGACGGCCGCAAGGACGGCGATGCCGCCCGCTATCACTTCTCGGCGGTCTTCCTTGAGGCCTTCAATGCGGATGCTTGAAATGTCCTTGGCCTCGAGCAGGAGCTTTTTCAGGCGCTCGAGGTGCTCGGGGCGAATTTCGCCGTCGCTCCAGCCGAGTGCGGCGCAGACGCCGCTTACGGCGCCGAACGTGCCTGCGGAGCCGTAAGCCTCGTCGTAGTTGCCGGCGCCGAAGCGCGCGATGCTTTCTTCGAGCGCGGCCCGGCAGGCCGTAATTGCCTTGCCGAGCGTTTTCGCCGTGATCCTGCCGTCGCTGAAGAAGCGCATCGACGTGTTCACGCAGCCGATGTGAAAGCTCTCGCATCGATCGGCTTCGAGTCCGCGGCCGATGATGAGCTCCGTGCTTGCGCCGCCGATGTCGACGACGAGGCGGCGCTGCCCCGAGGGGGGAAGCGTGCGCGCGCAGCCTTTGAAGACGAGGCGCGCTTCTTCGTGCCCGCTCAAAATGTCGATTTCGTAGCCGAGCGCGGCTTCCGCCCTCTTGAGAAATTCCTGAGAATTCGCGGCTGAGCGCATGGTCTGCGTGCCGACCGCTCGAACGCGGTCGGCGGGCATGTCGGCGAGGCGTTCCCTGAAGCGGGCCAGAGCGCCGAGCGCCTTTTCCTGGATTTCGGGCGTGAGCGCGCCGGCGCTGTCGACGCCGCCGGCGAGCC
Source organism: uncultured Sutterella sp. (assembly GCA_964624425.1). Lineage (GTDB taxonomy): Bacteria > Pseudomonadota > Gammaproteobacteria > Burkholderiales > Burkholderiaceae_F > Sutterella. The sequence continues at coordinate 9,326 of CAZUXQ010000028.1, read as the reverse complement.
GAACGGTTTCCTTCCAGCAGCTTTGGGTGACGATTCGTTCTCCGTGCACCTGTCCGATTTCAACGCGGAAGCTGTTGCTTCCCAAATCAACTGCGGCCAAAAGCATGGCAATGTCCTTAAGAGATCGGCTGCGCGTCGGGCTCCAAGCCGACCAGTGCGCTGGCGAAGGCGGCGGCTCGGAACTTCTGAAGATCTTCGAGCTTTTCGCCGACGCCGATGAAGTAGATCGGCAGCGGCTCTTCCGGGCGCATGGCCGTGATCGCAGCGAGAACGCCGCCCTTGGCCGTGCCGTCGAGCTTCGTGATGATGAGGCCCGTGAGCTTCACGGCGTCGTCGAAGGCGCGCACCTGAGCGAGCGCGTTTTGGCCGTTTGTGCCGTCGACGACGAGGATGACTTCATGAGGCGCTCCTTCGAGAGCCTTGCCCTGCGAGCGGCGGATGCGGCGAAGCTCTTCCATGAGGTTCGCCTGCGTCGGCAGACGCCCTGCAGTGTCGGCGACGACAACATCGATGCCGCGGGCTTTGGCGGCGCTCACGGCGTCAAAGACAACGGCTGCCGGGTCGCCGCCCGTCTGAGAGACGACTTCGATCTGGTTGCGCTCGCCCCAGACGCTGAGCTGCTCGCGGGCCGCCGCGCGGAAGGTGTCGCCCGCAGCGAGAATCACCGACTTGCCGTTTTCGGCAAGGAGCCTGGCGAGCTTGCCGATCGTCGTCGTCTTGCCGGCGCCGTTCACGCCCGTCATCATGATGACGAAAGGCTTTGAAGCTTCGACGGAGAACTCCCGTTCGGCGGGCTTCAGGATGGCGGCGAGCTCATCTCGAAGCGCAAGACGAACTTCATCTTGCGTTTTCAAGCCTTTGAGCTTAATGTCGTCGCGAAGCCGCTGCAGGATGCGCGAAGTCGTTTCGATGCCGACGTCTGCGGCAATGAGGGCGGATTCGAGTTCTTCGAGGAAGTCCTCGTCCGCGACGCCGCCTGAAAAAAGACCAATAATGTTGACGCGCGTGCGCGCAAGCCCGCTTTTCAAGCGTGAAAGCCACCCGGCAGAAGATCCAAAGCTCATAAAAACAGAATCAGTTTCGCAATGTCCGGACAAAAGAAGAAATCGGCTCCCGAAGATCAAGATGATCGGCGCTCGACCGACACAAGTTTAGCAACTGGCAGAGCGGGGAAGCGCCTTCCGGGCGTTGTTCGCATCGTCGGAGGCGTTTGGCGGCGCAGCGTCGTCAATTTTTCGGCCGAGCCCGGCCTTCGCCCTACGCCCGAGCGCGTCCGCGAAACCGTCTTCGATTGGGTTTCTCATCTTTTGGGAGCTTCGAACTATAGAGCCCTCGATCTTTTTGCGGGATCCGGCGCAATGGGACTCGAAGCGGCAAGCCGAGGCGCGGCCGAAGTGCTTTTCGTCGAAAAGAGCAGGACCGCGGCCCGCGCCATCGCAATGACGCTCGAGCGTCTCCAGGGCAAAGCGTCGGAACTGCCCGCGAAAAGCGTCTGCGTTCTCAATAAGGACGCCTTCGATGTTCTCCAGGCGCTGCCGGCAGGGAGCTTCGACCTCATTTTCATCGATCCGCCTTACGCCGAATCGCTTCAGATCGACGCCGTGCGTGCGGCGCTTCCGGTGCTGTCCGACGAAGGCTTGATCTGCGTAGAAAATCCTGACGAGCCGATGCCTGCGTCCGTTCTCGATGCGCTGGGCGTCGTTTCGGTTCGTCGTGCGGCGGCAGGCGCCGTCGTCTGCGAGCTGCTTGCCAAAGCCGGATCCGTGCTCTCGACTTTCGCCAAGACGCCGAAGGAAAAAGGCAGGAAGGCAAAAATCAAGGCAGCCCAAGCGCGCAGGGCGCAGAGCGCCGCATTGCAGGAGTGACGTCATGAAAGCCGTTTATCCCGGCACCTTTGATCCGATGACCGTCGGGCACGCGGATCTCGTCGCGCGCGCCGCGAGGATTTTTACGGAAGTTACGGTGGCGATCGCCCGCAGCGCCGCCAAAAATCCGCTTCTTTCGCTCGAGGAACGCTTGGAAGCCGCGCGCATTACCTGCGCGCCTCACAAAAATGTCCGCGTTGAAACGTTCGACGGGCTGCTCAAGGACTTTGTTTCGGCAAAGGGCTTTGAGGCCGTCATCCGAGGCGTCCGCGCGACGAGCGACTTTGAATATGAGTTTCAGATGGCCGGCATGAACCGCCAGCTCATGCCCGAGGTTGAGACCGTCTTTCTGACGCCGGCAGACCAGCACCAATTCATCAGCGGCACGTTCGTGCGCGAAATCGCGATTCTGGGCGCCGATGAGGCGGCGAAGTTCGTCGTTCCCGAAGCGTGGCCCATTCTGAAGGCCGCCGCCGTCCGAAAGAGAGCGGCAGCGGCGCGCTGATCGATTTTCCCGCCTAAATGACGGCGCCGGCCGGATCGGACTTCTCGGCCGGCTTCATTCCTGCACCGCCCTTCTTCTCGACCTCATCTTCCCAAGGCCAGCGGAAGCCGCTCAGATCGGGAAGCCGGTCCGAGAAGTCCGGCATTTCCACGTCGAGACTTTTCCAGAAATTGATGAGCAGTCTGCGAAGACGCATCAGGAGGCGCTCAACCGTACTCTGATCAGGCGATTTGCCGATTGCGGACGCGGCTTCCTTCCATGCGGGCGTCCATTGGGCGCCTTTTGCATCGAGCTCAAGCAGGACGGCGAGCGGCGCAGCCAGCCCTTCGTCGGGATAGGCAAACGTCAATTCCGAGCGGATTTTCGCCGCATCAATGACGCCTGAACCCGCAGCGCTCCAGCCAAGCCCCTTCATTTCGAGTCCGACGAGGCGCACGCCGCTTCCGGGCGAACCTTCGCCGCCTGCATCAGGAGGCGCAATCTCGAAGGCGAGAGAGTCGAAATGAGTTTGAGCCTGCGCATTCGCTATTTCGGCGGGCATTTCGGCGAAGTGCTCGCGCTTCAGGAGGCTGCCCGCGAGCGGCGCGTCGAATCCCGTCAAGAGGCCGTCGGCAATGCAGACGCGCCCGGACGCCGCAGCAATGACTGCGCGCTCGGCGTCGCCCGCAAGCTCGACTGCGCCGGAGAGAAGGCCTGAAAGAGCGGGCTCGAGCCCGGCCGCGCGCATGAGGTCCGCGGCCGGCATCTTTTCGGCTTTGATCGAGACGCTGAAGCGGCCGTCCGCTTCAAGAGCGCCCTTGAGCGTCGCGGCGCCTTCCCGAATGCGCACGTTCATGCCGCTCGACGAGATGCGCCCGTTCGCCGCCGAGAGCGAGCCCTCAAGCGCGGCGGCCGCGTCCGGGATGAGGCCGAGGTCGGCGGCGGAAAGCGTCAGGTCGAGCTCGGTGCGGCGCAGCGCCGCTTTGGCGGCGTCGGCGGAGACGAAGGCGAGAAGCGCGGGATCAATGCGCCCGAGAGCAAGCCTGCCGGCAATTCGCGGCGCCTGAGGAATTCGCTCGGGATCGGCGAAGCTGAGCGTGCCGTCGAAATCCGCAGGCGAATCGATGAACATTCCGGACAGGCGAAGCGATGCGCGGCGCTCTCTTTCGGACGCTTCGAAAGAGCCCGTCATGCTGCTCGCCGCCTTCGCGGCTTCGCCGCGTCGGGCAAGTCGGCTTTCAAGCGCGAGATTCGAGATGCGCCACGTCCCGGCGGCTTGGCGTTCGATCTCGCCGCGAACGGCGAGATCAATGCGCGAGCTCGAGCCCGGAATCGAGATGTCGGCAGCGGCCCGCGCAGACGAGATGCTGCCCCCTGCGCCTACCGCGAGCGACGGAAATCGAGCGGAGATGACCGTTTTGTTTGAGAGTGCGGCGTCGAACCGAAGCGAATCGAAAGCGACGCCGTTTGCTGAAGCCGAGACGGATGCGGCCGAAACGGCAGCCTGCGCTTCCGTCTGGTTCGCAAGGCCGCGAAACGTGAGTTTCGGCGCGTTGAGCGCGAGACGGCCGTCTTCAAGAAGCGACAAGCCGCTCGAGAACGATGCTTCGCCTGCGCCGCGTTCGGACAGCAGCGTTCCCGCAATATTGAGCGCGCCGCCTTTTTCGCTGAGCGAGAAGGCTTCGACGCAGGCATTCTCAAGACGCAGAAGCGGCGCGGCGGCGCCTTCGGCGTTCATGTCTTCAAAGACGGCCGATGCGTCTTCCATTCGAAATTCGGCGATGTCCCATTCTTTGGCCGCAGGCGGATTTTTCTTCTCGGCCGAATCGGCCGATTCTTCGGAGCCGGCGGAAAGGCCGGCGGCCTGAACGGACTTCATGCTCAAGAAGCGGTCGACGGAGAGCCGGCCTCTGAAGCCCGTGATGCTGATCGACTCGATGCGGGGCGCTTCGGCAAAAATCGAGAGAGGCGAGAGCGCGACCGAAATGTTCGAGAAGGTGCCGGCAGATTCGCCCGTCGTGAAGCGAAGCTCGCCTTCGCGAAGCGACGCCGCGAGCTTCGGCAGACGCTTGAGCGAAGCCGCATCCTCGTCGCGAAGGACGATCTCCATGCCGACGGCGTCCGCAAGGACTCGATTGATCTTGGCGACGACGCGGGCGGGAGAGACGTAGAAGAAGAGGATGCCCACGACGACGAGACTCAGAACCGCAAGGCCCAGAAGCGCCGAGAGCAAGCAGCGAAGACATCGCGTAAGCATGATGATGGGCGTTCGCTTGATGGCTTGAGTTGGCTGAAGTCCATAGTGTGCCACAGATGCGGGCCGAAAGCGCCTGCGCCTCGCAAAAGAAGCCGCCGCCCAGGCGAGGCCTCGGGCGGCGGCAGCGGAAGGCGGTTCGGACGCAATGTCCGGTCAGATCTTGCCGACGAGCTCGATCGACGGCTTCAGCGTATCGGCGCCCGGACGCCAGCGGGCCGGGCAGACTTCGTCCGGATGAGCTTCGACATACTGAGCGGCTTCGATCTTGCGGAGCAGTTCGGCTGCGTCGCGGCCAATGCCGCCGTCATGGTGCTCCATGACGACGATCTTGCCGGCAGGATTGATCACGAAGGTGCCTCGCTCGGCCATGCCGGACGCTTCGATCAGAACGTCGAAGTTGCGGGCGAGCTGAAAGGTCTGGTCGCCGATCATCGGGAACTGAACCTTGCCGACTGCGGCCGAACTGTCGTGCCAGGCCATGTGCGTGAAGTGCGTGTCGGTCGAGACGGCGTAGATTTCGACGTCGAGCTTCCTGAAGGCATCGTAGTGGTCGGCGAGGTCTTCAAGTTCCGTCGGGCAGACGAAAGTGAAGTCGGCCGGATAGAAGAAGACGACGGACCAGCGCCCCTTGAGGTCGGCGTCCGTCACCTTGACGAAGCTGCCGTTGTGAAAGGCGTCGGCGCTGAAAGGCTTGATTTCTGATTGAAGAAGCGACATGTTCTTGATCCTCGCAAAGAGAAAGAAAGTTCTGGGCAAAAACTATATCACTTGCTTTTGAGAATCAATCTCGCTGTTGCAAAACCTATCAATTTTTCGAAATTGATGAAATGCGTCAATTGTCGAAGGGTCCGTGGAAGCGCTTTCTCAGTTGGCGGCGAATGTTGGGGGCGAGGCGCTCGAGTGCGTCGAGCGTGGTGAAGATGGAGGCGCGGCCGCGCTGGCTCAGCTCGCGAAAGCGCGCGAGGAGCTCGTTTTCTTCGTCGATCACGAGATGGCGTTCTTCGGTGATGATGAAAAGCACGTCGAAGCCGCAGGCGGCCAGACGGGGCATGCGGTAGATGCCGGGATCGGCTTCGCCGTTTTCAAACCGTTCGTAAACATCGAGCGGCACGCCGAGCAGCTGCGCGATCTGCTGTTCGGTATAGCCGAGACGCTCTCTCTCCTGCCGGAGCCGGGCGCCGGTTTCCTGTCGTTTTTTCGTTGACGTGGTTGCCATGCTGGAAGAAAACGCGTTGCCGCCTTGCTCGAGGCCGCGGAGAAAGGCGTCGGACGGGAGCTCGAAGGCGCTCTTGGCCGCCTGAAAAGCCGAGTCTTCGGACGAAGTCGACTATAGCATCAGCCGGAGGCTCTGCTGCAGGGACGAAGGATTCTTTTTGGCGCTTCGCCCTTGAGAGAGGGATTGCGGGATCTTGGACGGCGGCTCCGCAATGCGCGTCAGACATGGAAGAGGAAGTTCATCACGTCGCCGTCCCTGACGACGTAATCCTTGCCTTCGGCGCGCATCCTGCCGGCTTCCTGAGCGCCTTTTTCGCCCTTGAGCGCGATGTAGTCTTCGAAGGCGATCGTCTGCGCGCGGATGAAGCCGCGCTCGAAGTCCGTGTGGATGACGCCGGCGGCCTTCGGAGCGGTGTCGCCCTTGCGAATCGTCCAGGCGCGGACTTCCTTGGCGCCCGCCGTGAAGTAGGTCTGGAGGCCGAGAAGCTCGTAGGCCGCGCGGATGACGCGGTTCAGGCCCGGCTCGTGCATGCCCATGTCTTCAAGGAACAAGGCCTTGTCTTCGTCGTCGAGGTCGGCGATGTCGGCTTCGGTCTTCGCGCAGACGGCCACGACCGGCGCATGCTCTTCGGCCGCGCAGGCGCGGACCTGGTCGAGAAGCGGATTGTTTTCGAAGCCGTGGTCTTCGACGTTCGCGACGTACATCGCGGGCTTCGCCGTGAGGAGAAAGAGCTGGCGGATCGCTTCGAGCTCTTCGGGCGAAAGCTTCGCGGCCCGCACGGGCCTGCCTTCGTTGAGGAAGGGCTGAATCTTCTCGAGCGCGAGGACGAGCTTCAGGGCGTCTTTGTCGCCGCCCGAACGGGCCTGCTTGGAGCAGCGGCTGAGCGCCTTCTCGACGGCGGCGAGGTCGGCGAGGGCAAGTTCGGTATTGATGACGCCGATGTCGTCGAGCGGGTTGATCTGGCCCGAGACGTGCGTGATGTTTTCGTCCTCAAAGCAGCGGACGACGTGCACGATGGCGTCGCATTCGCGGATGTTGGCGAGAAATTGGTTGCCGAGGCCTTCGCCTTTGCTCGCGCCGGCGACGAGGCCGGCGATGTCGACGAATTCGACGGCGGCCGGGACGATGCGTTCGGGGTGAACAATGTCGGCGAGCTGCTGCAGACGGGGGTCGGGCACTTCGACGATGCCGATGTTGGGCTCAATCGTGCAGAAAGGATAGTTTTCCGCCGCGATGCCGGCTTTGGTCAGTGCGTTGAAGATGGTGGACTTGCCGACATTGGGAAGGCCGACGATGCCGCATTTCAAACCCATGGTGGATCTCTTCTTTTGGTAGGGAGGTTGGTGCCGGATCGGCCGCTCGAAAAAACGCGCGCCTGAGATCCCGGCAGCCGATCAGTTCATTTTAGCAATCCTCTGCTGCCGAGGAATTGGCCGCTGAAGTAGCAGGCCCGGAAGCGCTCGATTTCGCTTTCGCTCATGACGTCGAGGCCGGCTTGCGAAAGCATTTCGGCCGCAACGCCGCGCCCCGGCCTGAGCGTGCCCGAGAAGGAGCCGTCATGGATCTTGCTCGAGCCGCAGGACGGACTCTTTTCTTTGAGAAGCGCGATGGCCGCGCCGGCGGCAGCGGCCTTGGCGCAGGCGAGTCGGGCTCCCGCCACATAAGCGGCCGTTGCGTCCGAGCCGTCCTTCATCCGGACGGCGCCGCAGCCCTTCAGGACGTCGGCTGCGCTGCGGTTCGGCTCGATTTCGCTCGGCGTCCGCGGGGTCGGAAGGCCGCCTTCGACCTCGGGACAGATCGGGACGGCGTCGTCGAGCGAAATGCCGAGTGCCTCGAGCTTTTCGGCAAGCGACGGGAGCGGACGCCCGTCGAAGCGGCAGGCTTCGCCCAAAAGACAGCGGCTGATGAGAAAGGCGCGCGGCATCAGTTTTGCTCGGGATCCGGCTCGGCGGCGGTCTTTGCGTCTTTCCCATTGGGCTTCTTTTCCTTCTTCGCCGAACTGAAGCGCGCTAGGCGGCGCGAGACGGCCGTCATGTCGCCTTCGGCGAGAAGATCCGCTTCCTGGAGGCCCGCGTCGATGCAGGTTCGGATCGCCGCTTCGTGTTCGGCGCTCGGCGCCGAGAGGACGAAGCTGCTTACCTGCTGGGCCATCCCAAGCGTGCGGGGGTGGCCCGTGCCGATTCTCAGGCGCCAGAAGTCGGGCGTCGACAGCTTTGCTGTGATGTCCTTGAGGCCGTTGTGTCCGGCATTGCCGCCCGCCTTCTTGAATTTCATCAGGCCCGGCGCGAGGTCGAGCTCGTCGTGCACGACGAGAATTTCCTCCGGAAGGATCTTGCAGTAGAGAGCCAGCGCGGCGACCGAATTGCCCGAGAGGTTCATGAAGGTGCCGGGCTTCAGGAGCCAGACGTCGCGGCCGGAAAGACGCACGCGGCAGACTTCGCCCAGAAACTTGCGTTCCTCCCGGAAAAGGACGTTTTGCCGGCGGGCCAATTCGTTCGCGAACCAGAAGCCGACATTGTGGCGGGTGCGGGCGTATTCGGCGCCGGGATTGCCCAAGCCGACGATCAGTCGAATGCCGGAATTTTCAGCCATATGTATTCTTTTTCTAGCGGGAGATGAGGCGCGCCGCGCGATCGCGACGCGGCTCGGCCGTCAGCGTCGCGGACCGCGATTGCCGTCTCGATCGAGGCGGACCTGAATGCTGCGGCCCCTGAAGCGGATGCCCTGAAGCGATTCGACCACCGTTTCGGCGATGCAGGAATCGACTTCTGCGAGCGTGAAGCGGTCGGCAATTTCAATTGCGCCGATTGAGCGGGAGCTGACGTTTGCTTCGTTGGCGATTGCGCCCACGATGTCGCCGGGGCGGACGCCGAGCCGGCGGCCGACGCCTATGTAGATGCGGGTCATGCCGGGTTCGGGCGGCATGTCGGAGAGCTGCCGGCGGCGTTCGCCCTGCTGCGGGCGGTCCGAATGCTCTCTGCGGCCGCCGGCCGGCTTCTGCTTCTTGTCGGCGAAGGCGGGAATTTCTTCTTCGTCGAGCGTGCCCAGAGATTCCTCGGCGTACTGAATTGCTGCGGCGGCCACATCGAGCGGGTCGCATTCTTCGCAAAGCTGCTCCGCGACGGCTCGAAAGCGCTCGGGGCTGCCGGCGGCAAGAATTTCTTCGATGGCGCTGCGGGTGAGTTCAAGACGCTTGTTTTTCACGTCGGCCGCCGACGGCACGGAGCAGATTTCGATCGACGCCTTCGTGATGCGCTCGAGCGTGCGGAGGTGACGGCGTTCGCGCGGCTCGAGGATCGTAATCGCCGTCCCGGTGCGCCCGGCGCGCCCCGTGCGGCCGATGCGGTGCACGTACGTTTCGTACGAGGCGGGGATGCCGAAATTGATCACGTGCGTGAGGTTTTCAAAGTCGTTGCCGCGGGCGGCGAGGTCGGTCGCAATGATCGCGGTGATCTGGCCGGTGCGGGCGCGGCGCATGACGCGGTCGCGGGTCGGCTGGTCGAG
>CAZUXQ010000027.1:0-10885 GCA_964624425.1 uncultured Sutterella sp. | reverse complement strand
TGGCTGCCGCCGACCTCATTTCCAGCATGGACGCGAAGTGGGCCGAATTCCTCGAGAAGGGCGAAGACCTCGTTTTCACCGTAGGCGTCATCAAGACTGCGCCTACCGCAGCCATCTCCGTGATTCCCGGCTACGTCGAATTCACCGTCGACATGCGCAGCCTCTCGATCGAAACCTGCCGGGCCTTCCATGACATCCTTGCCGCCGAAGCAGACAAAATCGCTGCCGCCCGCGGCGTCGCGTTCGAATTCGACAAGCCGCTCTATACGCAACCCGCACGCGTCGACGAAGCGCTTTCCAATCGCCTTGCCGAACTCGCCGGCGAGCGCAATCTTCCCTGCATGCGCCTCGCTTCCGGCGCAGGCCACGACTCGGCCGTTCTCGGCAACTGCGGAATTCCGGCCGCCATGATCTTCGTGGCCAACCAGAACGGCTCGCACAACCCGCATGAAGCCATGCAGATTGAAGACTTCATGAAAGGAGCGGAGCTTCTGACGGCTGCGGTCGAAAATTTCGACGCCTGACGCCGACATGTTCCGCCAGCCGCTTTCACCATCTTTCCGGCGCCTGCAATAATGAATGACAAACGCAAGAAAACAGTCGTTGTGATCGACGACCTTCCGCTCTTCCGAAAGGCTGCGGCCGAAGTTCTGGCAGAGAGCAATCTCTTTCAGGTTCTCGGACAGACCGGCGACGAAAAGACTGCGCTCGGGCTTATTTCCCTGCAACCCGACATCGTTCTTCTCGACCTCGACGCCCAGAGCTTTCAGCCGCTCGGCCTCCTGCGCGAAATCAAGTACCGTTATCCGGCATGCAAAACCGTCATGCTGATGAACTCGCCTCAGAATTCCTCGGTTCTGATGCAGGCGATCCGCCTTGACGCGAACGGGTATCTTCTTCGCACGATCACGGCCGAAGACCTGCTCGAGCAGATCCGGCTCGTCTCGATGGGCGGCATGGCCGCTTCGGAAAAGATAACGTCCGCGCTTGCCGAGCACCTCCGAAGCGGCAGCGCTCAGAACGACGACAGCAGCATCACGCAGATCCTGACGCGCCGCGAGTTCGATGTTCTCACGTGTCTTGCGTCCGGTCTTTCCAACCGTGAAATCGCCGGCAAGCTTTCGATCACCGACGGCACCGTCAAAGTCCATGTGAAGCATCTTCTCAAGAAGCTCAAGTTCCGCTCGCGCGTCCAAGCGGCCGTTTGGGCTTCCGAACGCGGCTATCGGCTCCCTCCCGAAAAATCCGCCGCCTCCTGAAATCTTGAGCGAACGACGTCGCCTTCACGCGCAGAAAAAGCCTCCTAATTGCGGGCTTCCGAACAAAGCAAAAGCGGAAGCGATCCGGAGAAAGGAAAGCTTCCGCTTCTGCGGCCGATGCACGCCGAAGGGGCTTCGAAAATCCCGCGCTTCTGTTAATTGGTCCCCACTAAACTAAAGCGCGCGCGTGCATCTGCATGCATTAGACGTATCCGTAAACCATGCCGAGCACGTAGCCGACAATGCTCGCGGAGATCACGCCGATGAGCCCAGGCAGAATGAACGAGTGATTGATGACGAAGCGGCCGATATGGGTCGTGCCGGAACGGTCGAACTGGATGGCGGCCAAGTCTGACGGATACGTCGGCAGGATGTAGTAGCCGTAGCAGGCGGACGAGAAGGCAACCACGAGGCCCGGAGGGGTGCCGACGGCTAGGGCGACCGGAACGATCGTCGCAACGGCGGCAGCCTGCGAGTTCACGAGCTTCGAGACGAGGAGGAGCACGACGGCGTAGGTCCACGGAGCCTCCTTGACCCATCCGACCAAGATTTCCTTAAGGTCGTTCAAATGCGCCGTGAACATCGTGTCGGCCATCCAAGCCACGCCGTACACCGCAACGATGGCAACCATGCCGGCGTTGAACACGGCGGTCTTGTTGATCGTGGAGGCGCGGACGTTGCAGAACATCACCATCAAGGCGCCGGCCGTGAGCATCGACATCTGGATGAGGTCGGTCATGCCGAGAGCCTTGCCGCCGACGACCGGACGCAGGGCCGGATCCATGCCGAGGACGGCCACGAACGCAATCGTGATCAGGAAGATGTAGAGAGACATCCAGGCAGTCTTCGGGAAGACCTTGCCGATGAGGGTCATTGTTTCGCCGTAGACGTACTTTTTCTGTTCCGGATCGGAAATGAGCTTCTGGAATTCTTCGTCCTTGTCGAGGTCTTTTCCGCGGAAGACGGAGAAGGTCGCAAGGAGGAAGATGCCGACGACGGCCGCCGGAATCACGATGGCGAAGAGTTGCAGGAAGCCGAAGGGCTTGCCTCCGACTTCATAGCCGTCGAGCAGCGAGATCATCGACACGGCGGCAACGGCGGCCGGCGAGCAGATGACGCCCATCTGAGCGGAAATCGTGGAAGCGGCCATCGGACGTTCCGGACGGATGCCGTTCTTGATGGCAACGTCGTAGATGATCGGAAGCATCGTATAGACTACGTGGCCCGTGCCGCAGAGGAACGTCAGAAACCAGCAGATGTACGGAGCAAGATAGACCACGGCCCGCGGATGCCTGCGAAGCAGGCGTTCAGCAATCTGAAGCAGGCAGTCGAGGCCTCCCGCAGCCTGCAGCGTGGCGGAGCCGCAGACCACAGCCAAAATCGTAAGAATGACGTCGATGGGCGGCTTGCCGACCTTGACGCCGAAACCAAAAACCAGAATAAGAAGGCCAACGCCGCCGATCAAACCCAGCGCCATGCCGCCCTTGCGGGCGCCATAGAAAAGCGCGATGAGAACGATGACAAGTTGGATCCAAAAATCAAAACCGAGCATTGTCTTTTCTCTCAGAGACGTGAGGACGGCCTAATTTTCACTCCTCTCCCACTGTATTGGTAGTAGAAAGTTACGACATATTGATTCAATACAAAGAGTTACACACATGCTTCGCAGTCTTTACACAAGAATCTTGGCGAAGCCGCGCATTTTCAATCGGGAACCCTGCAAGAGAAGGAATCGCAATGCAATTAGGCACGCGGAAAGATTGGATCCGCAGCTTTCTGCGCATCCGCTTCAGTCGAAGCATTTGTTCTGAAATCGCCCGTTTATGCCCGCACAAAGGCATTTGCGATGCCTACAAAGAAATACTCGAAGCCTGCGCCGCGCCCTGTCTGCCTATTCCTGCCGGCATTTTTCGTATTTCTGCCTGCATTCAGCCGCCGCAGGCCTGCATGCTCTTTTCCACCAACAGGCGCAAAAGCAGCTGTGATCGGCGGCGTTGCCGCAGTAATATTTTTACCTTCAATTCATAATGTTCGGATGCGCGCAGAATTTTGTCGAGCGCGCCGACCACGCCCCCGGAGCTCGGATCCATGTCTTCACGACTGCTTCTCGCCTCATTAGGAAGTCTCCTCGCGCTTGCGCTTTGCGGCTGCAAATCCGATGCGCCGCCGACCGCAAAGGCCGCGCCGCTACCGGTGGAGACGGCGGCGGTATCGCGCAGAGACGAACCGCATTGGATCGAAATGCTCGGCCGAGCCGAAGGGCGCCTTCAGGTGGAAGTCCGCCCGCAGGTGAGCGGCATCGTGCAGAAGCTCAACTATCAGGAAGGCGACTACGTGAAGGCCGGCGACATCCTTTTCGAGATCGATCCGGCGCCGTTCAAGGCAAAGCTCGCATCCGCCGCGTCGCTGCGCAGGCAGTACGGCGACGAGCTCGTTCAGGCCGAACGCGAACTGAAGCGCACCGAAGCGCTTTACAAATCCGGCGCCGCGAGCCGGAAAGACTACGACGACGCCAAGAGCGAGCGCAACCAGAAGAAATTCCAGTTCGAACAGGCGAAGGCCGACGAAGAAGAAGCCCGAATCAGCCTCGACTGGACGAAAGTTCGAGCCCCGAATTCCGGCTATGCCTCGCGCGCCGAAATCAATCCGGGCGCGCTCGTTGCCGAAAGCACGTCTCTTCTTGCAACCATCACGCAGCTCGACGACGTGCGCGTCACTTTCGCGCCGTCGGACCGCGACCTCGCCAATCAGAAAATAACGCTGAAAAATGCCGTCCGCCTCTTCAGGAAAGACGGCGCAGAAATTCCCGCCAAGCTCGACTATGTCGCGCAACAGATCGATCCCGACGTCGGCACGCGCCTGATGCGCGCCAAACCCGAAGGCGGCTCTTCCATCATGCCGGGCGAATTCGTTCGCGTTCGCCTCATGGTGAGCGTCGACAAAAATGCCTTCCGCGTGCCGCAGAAAGCCGTTCTCCAGCGGCCTGACGGCAGCTATGCCGTATTTGTCTATCAGGACGGCAAGGCCGTTCGCAAGACAATTGAGGTCGGCCTTTGGGAAGGCAGGGATTGGGTGGTCCGCTCCGGCCTTGAAGACGGCGACCAAGTGATTCTCAATCAGCTTCTCCGCCTGCAGGACGATTCGCCCGTCGTGCTTGCCGAACCGAAGGCGGCCGGCCAAGCGCAAAGCGAATCCTGATCGGAGACGGCTATGCTCAGTCAGTTCTGCATCCGGCGGCCGATCTTCGCTACGGTTCTGTCGCTCATCATCGTTTTGGCCGGTCTCGCGGCGCTGCAGGCGCTGCCGCTGTCGCAGTATCCGAACATCACGCCGCCGACCGTGCGCGTCTCGGCCACCTATGACGGCGCCGACGCCGAAACGATGGCTCGCACCGTAGCCGCGCCAATCGAAGACCAGCTCTCCGGCATCGAAGGTCTTCTCTACTACACGACCAGCATCCGGAGCAATGGCGACCTTGCGATCGCCTGCGTCTTCGACGTCGGCACGAATCCGAACGACGCCATGCTGGAAATCAACAACCGCGTGAGAACGGCGGAGCGCCGTCTGCCCTCGACAGTGCGCGACCAAGGCGTTACGGTTCGAAAGCGCACCGACGAAGAGCTGATGATGATCGCGCTGCATTCGCCGGACCTCTCCATGCCGGCCATCGACATGGCCGACTACGCGAACCTCAACATCGTCGACGAATTGAAGCGTCTGCCCGGCATCGGCGACGTGACGGTCTTCGGCAACGTGCAGTCCGCGATGCGCATCTGGCTTGATCCGGAACGCATGGGACAGCTCGGCGTCACCACGCAGGACGTCGAAGACGCGGTTGAAGCGCAGAACGCACAGCGCTCGGTAGGCCGCATCGGCACGATGCCGACCGTTCCCGACCAGCAGCTTTACTACACGCTTCGAGCTCCCGGACAGCTCCTTCGCCCGGAAGAATTCGGCAGCATCATCGTGAAGAGCGACGGCCCGTACGGTCTTGTCCGCCTGCGCGACATCGCCGCGACCGAAGTAGGCAAGCGCTCCTACGACTTCCGCGTAGACCTGGACGGCAATCCGGGCGTCAACATCGGCGTCTATCTGCAGTCGGGCGCCAACGCCATGGCGGCCGCCAAGGAAGTTAAGGCGCGCATCGCCGAACTTGCCAAGCACTTCCCGAAAGGCAGGCTCGACTATCTCATCACGAACGATACGACCGTCTTCGTTGAGGCTTCGCTCAATGAGGTCTACCGCACGCTCGGCGAAGCAGGCCTGCTCGTGCTCGTCGTGGTATTCATATTTCTGCAGAGCTGGCGCGCAACGCTGATTCCGATGCTGGCCGTGCCGGTCTCTCTGATCGGCACCATGGCCGGCCTCTGGCTGTTCGGCTTCTCGCTCAATACGCTCACGCTCTTTGCCATGACGCTGTCGATCGGCATTGTGGTCGACGACGCCATCGTGGTGCTCGAAAACGTCGAGCGCCTGATGCGCACGGAAAATCTGCCGCCCTACGACGCCGCGCAAAAAGCCATGAAGGAAGTGTCGGGCGCCTTGGTCGCCATCGTGCTCGTCTTGTCTGCCGTCTTCATTCCGGTCGCCTTCCTGGGCGGCATTGCAGGAGAACTCTATCGACAGTTCGCCGTCACCGTGGCCGTATCGGTCTGCATTTCGGGCTTCGTCGCGCTGACGCTTACGCCCGCGCTCTGCGCCGTTCTCTTGAAGAAAGAAGAGGAAAAGAAGAGCTGGTTCTTCCGCCGCTTCAATCAAATGCTCGCCGCATTCACCATGCGGTTCCTGCAGGTCGTGCGTGGCGCGCTCAAGCACCGCATCCTGTCGGCGGTCATGCTCGCGGCCGTATGCGCCGCCTGCTGGCAGATGTTGGAAAGAACGCCGACATCCTTCATTCCGAAGGAAGACCAAGGCATCGTGCGCATGTCCATGGCGCTGCCCGAAGGCTCCGCCTTCCCGCGCAACGAAGAGGTCTCCGTCGAAATCCTCGATAAGATCAAGTCGATGGATGCCGTCAGAAACGTCTTGACGATGATAGGCTTCGACACGATGTCGTCCAATACGAAGTCGAACAACTCGACCTTCATCGTTCAGCTCAAGCACTGGGATGAACGCACCGACACGGCCGACGACGTGCAGAGAACGCTTCAGCAGCTCATCGGCGGCCATCCGGAAGCTCTGGGCGTCGCCTCGACCCCGGCGCCGATTCCAGGCCTCGGCTCCTCGAGCGGCTTTACGGGCTACCTCACCGCGCACGGCAATGACAATCCGCTCGTTCTGCAGGAAATCTGCGACCTCTTCATGGACGCCCTGAAAAAGCGCCCCGAACTTACGGGCCTCAGAAGCTTCCTCGTCGCAAACAGCCCGCAGATTCGCCTGACGGTCGACGAAGACCGCGCCTATGCGCTCGGCGTCGCCGTCGACGACGTCTACGACACGATCTCGACCCTGATGGGCTCGAACTACATCAACGACTTCACGCGAAACGGCAAGACCTACCGCGTCGTCATGCAGGCCGACGCCAAATTCAGAACGACGCCGGAAGATCTCGGCAAGGCCTACGTGCGCTCCGAGACGACGAATGAAATGATTCCTCTCTCGACGCTCATTTCGTACGAACGCATTTCGGGCGCCGAATCGCTCACCCGCATGAACGGCTACCTCGGCTCTCAGATCATGGGTTCAGCCGTACAGGGCGTTTCGTCCGGCGACGCCATCAAGATCGTCGAACAAGTCGCCGCCGAAGTCCTTCCCGAAGGATATCAGGTTGAGTGGATTGGTCAGACCTATCACGAAAAGCGCATCGGTTCGTCGTCGGCAGCCGCTTTCGGCTTCGGCATTCTCGTGATGTTCCTCATTCTTGCGGCTCTTTACGAACGCTGGTCGCTGCCGATTGCGGTCGTCCTAGCCGTGCCCTATGCATTCCTCGGCGCGATGGCTGCCGTCTGGTTCCGCGGCTCCTCGAACGACATCTACTTCCAGATCGGCCTCCTCGTTCTTATCGGCCTCACCGCCAAGAACGCGATTCTGATCGTGGAATTCGCCGCTCTCAAAATGGAAGAAGGCATGGGTCCCTTCGATGCGGCCATTGCCGCCGCAAGCCTGCGCTTCCGCCCGATCCTCATGACGTCTCTCGCCTTCGTCTTGGGCGTCGTGCCGCTCCTGCTCGCCACGGGCGCCGGCGCTTCGGCCCGTCACTCAATGGGCACCGGCGTATTCGGCGGCATGATTGCGGCAACTTTCGTTTCGACCATCTTCGTGCCGGTCTTCTTCACGTGGTTCGCCCGCCGCAAGAAGAACCGCGACGCAGCGCCGGAAGCAGCGACTTCGGCAATCGAAACGCAGCAAAAACAGTAATCGGCTTTCGATCGGCAGGCACGGCCGATGCCGCGGCGCCGCTGAGGCGGACGACGATCGCCTGCGCTGAACTGAGAGCATTTGGGCAAACGCCTCGTCCGAACGATTGCCGCATCTCTGTGCATGACGATGCAGCAGGCAGCGGCAAGCTGCTGCGAAGGCAGAGATGCGAATGCCGAAAGAAAATTCTCCGGATGTTCCCGCGCCGTTCGTCGAAATACTTGCGCCAAAGGCGCCGCGGCGACAATATCTGAATTGTGCGACGCAATTGCGCAAAAGCAGCGCGATAATCTCGCGCTGCTTGACTTGGACATCGCTGTCCAAAACTCTCGTTGGTCTGAATCAAGGACCAGCCAACCGGGAGTTTGAGGCTTTAGAACTGGTGACGCAGGCCAACGTAGACGGTCGTGGTCGACGGATCGCAATCCTTGCCCCGCTCGCCACCGTAATTGTCAACCTTGTCCTGATAATAAGCGGCAACGCCGTAGATGTTGGTGCGCTTGCTCAGAGGATAGGTATAACCGATGGAAGCGCCCAGGCGCTTCAATTCCGGCTTCTTGTACTTTCCATCATCATCGTCAAAATCGGCGGCTTCCGTGTCGGCGTAGCCGACGGCAAACATGCCCGTACCTCCCCAGAGCGGAGCTCTCACGCCGGCCGTCACGCCGTACCCCTTGATTAGGGCATAAGAATATCCAAGATTGGAAGCAACATTGCCGGCAAGGTTGAGCGCATTGTCCTTGTCCTCGTCGCTCGAACTGGTAAGCATGTTGTCGAAGTACTGACCGGCCAAATAGACCTTGGCGACGCCGAAATCGTAGAAGCCTCCGAGCGTCACGGCATAACCGTCGTCGAGGTCGTCCTCCTTAGTCGTAGTCTCATGATTTGGGTCGTAGGAATAATTCCAGTTGCTCGACCAGTTGTACCAGTCGCCCGTCAAGACGAGGGCGAGCGGGCCGTTGCCGTAGGTCGCGCCGAGAGATCCGTAGCGGGTCGAAGTCGTCTTGCCTTCGGTGTGGCTGGCATGCGCAGCACCACCGTGATCTTCTTCATTCCATTCGTCCTTCGTGTTGCCGTCGAACGAGTACTGGGCGTAAACGCGGAAGCCGGCAAATTCCGGAGACTTGTAGGTGATCGTTTTGTCCATGCGGGCGTAGCCGACCATGTACGTGCCGGATTGAACGGAACCGCTCCACGAGGTGCCGAACGGCGTGAGATTCCCGGCAATGCCGTACGAGCCGTTGCCGCTCGTAAGCTGGCCGACGCGGCCGAAGGAGATTTCGCCGTAATCGGTCGAGAGATAGACCTGCGCTTCGCGGCCGAAGAGGCGGCCGGCGTTGTCAAGCTCGCCGTCATCGGCAGTGAAGCCGTTTTCCAGCACGAAGCCGACCTTCATGCCGCTGCCGAGTTCTTCAGAACCCTTCAGGCCGAAGCGGGAGCCGGACTGACCGCCGGAATTCATTGCAAAGTCGTCTGAAGAATCCTGGCCCTTCAAGTCGGGATTACTTGAGGCCGAGGTCGACGATGCCGTAGAGCGTGACGTCGGCGGCAAAAGCAGAACCTGCAGCAGCGCCGAGGACGGCCAGAGAAATGAGAGTCTTTTTGAACATGTGCAAATTTCCTTTGTCTTGCAAATCGGAACCGGCAAAATAAGTCGGCTCCCCGTCCCGGCAGTTCCGGGGGAGCGTCTGCCGCGCTTCCTCGCGGCTGCCGCTCCCCGATCGGGACGAAGGAATCTTTGCACTCCTTACCCCTATATAGGAATAAACCCTTATTTTTCATGAAATACCTTGCGGCACAGTCCTTTTCGAGGAAAAGAAAATTTTTCGATTTCTGTTGCAGAATGACCACATCCGTCGGGAAAATTCTGAATTCCGCAGATCCTAAGCCTGCAAAGGACGACATTTCCAAGGCTGAGCCCCGAGCGCAGGCCGGCCCGGGCGGCCGAAGCCGCCGCGCAGGCGAGCGGCATCTTGGACTCTTCGACCGAAGCGTTCTGCAGTTCCGAGGCTCGTGATTCGCCGCATCCTGCAAATCTGCAGTATCGACCGCGCTCCGAGCATGTCCGCCTGCGGCAAATGGCGGCAGAGTGCGTGCTCGAAGAAAATTCTGCCTTGCCGCCCGAGCGTGTCAGCACTAGCCAATTTTGGCTTTCAAACTGAAAGCGTGCGGCAAACAGAGCGGAGAAGTTCTTCCATGCGCGTCGGGCAAGTCATCAATTCACGGGAGGCGCCTCGGATTGCAAAAAAGCAGCGCGATATGCCCGCGCTGCTTGGTCTTTGAACTGCCGTCGAAAGCGCCGAAGCGCCCTCGTCTGTTAATTGAAGAAGTTCTTCATGCGTTCGAAGAAGCTCTTCGTCTTCGGATTGTGCTTTTCGCCGCCTTCCTTGAGGCTTTCCTCAAAGGCGCGCAGCATGTCCTTCTGCTTCGGCGTGAGATTGACCGGGGTCTCAATCGTGATGTGAAGGAAAAGGTCGCCTGGTTCGTGCGTGCGCAGATTTTTAATGCCGCGGTCGCGCAGACGCAGCGTCTTGCCGCCCTGCGTGCCTTCAGGAATTGCAATCTTCGTTTCTCCGTAGAGCGTCGGAACCCGAACTTCGCCGCCAAGCGCCGCCGTCGCGAACGAGATCGGCAGCGTCATGTGAAGGTCGTCGCCGTCGCGGGTGAAGATGTCGCTGTCCGCAATGCGAACTTCAACATAAAGGTCGCCCGCCGCTCCGCCGTTGACGCCTGGTTCGCCCTTGCCCTGCACCCGGATGCGCTGACCATCGTTGATGCCCGCCGGAATGTTGATCTCGAGAACAGTGGCCGTACGCACGTAGCCCGTGCCGCGGCAGTCCGAACACGGATTCTCGATCACCTGACCGGATCCGCGGCAGGTCGGACACGTCTGCTGAACCTGGAAGAGCCCGTTCGACATGCGGACGCTCCCCGCGCCATGGCAAGTCGAACATGTTTTCCGGCCCGTGCCCGGGCGGCACCCCGTACCCGAACAGGTCTTGCACTTTTCCCAAGCGGGCACCCGGATTTCCATCTTGCGTCCGCGAGCGGCGTCTTCGAGCGAAATTTCGAGCGTGAAGCTGATGTCGCTGCCGCGGAAGCTCTGGTCGCGGGTCGAACCGCGCGAGCGGCCGCCTCCGAAAATGTCGGCAAAAATGTCGCCGAAGCTCTGAAAGTCCGCGCTGCTGAACCCGCCGAAGCCTCCGAATCCGCCTGCGCCGCCCGCGGCGTTGGGATCAACGCCCGCTTTGCCGTAGCGGTCGTAGGCC
>CAZUXQ010000026.1:0-11165 GCA_964624425.1 uncultured Sutterella sp. | reverse complement strand
TCGACTTCGAATTTTCATGAAGATCTACACCGTCGGCGGTTTCGTGCGGGACCGCTTATTGTCCGAGCAGGGTCTGCCGGCCGAACCCGGCGACAGAGACTGGGTGGTCGTCGGCGGAACGCCCGAAGGCATGCTCAAGAAGGGCTTCATGCCCGTAGGCAGAGACTTTCCCGTCTTTCTCCACCCCGTCACGCACGAGGAATATGCGCTCGCGCGCACGGAACACAAAACCGCGCCGGGCTATCACGGCTTCGTCTTTCATGCGTCGCCCGACGTTTCGCTTGAAGAAGATCTTCTGCGGCGCGATCTCACGATCAACGCCGTCGCATTGTCCGAGTCGGGCGAAATCATCGATCCTTGCGGCGGCGCCGAGGATTTGAAGCGCGGCATTCTCCGCCACGTCAGCAAAGCGTTTGCAGAGGATCCCGTGCGCATCCTTCGCGTCGCGCGGTTCGCCGCGAAGCTGCCGCAGTTCTCCATCGCGCCGAAAACAATGGCGCTCATGCGCAAAATGGTTGAAAACGGCGAAGCCGATGCGCTTGTGCCCGAACGCGTCAATGCCGAGCTCGCAAAAGGCCTGAACGAAAAGGTTCCGTGCCGAATGCTCGAAGTGCTTCTCGTCTGCGGCCTTTGGACTCGCCTTTTCCGAGAAGCTCCGCTGACGCCGGAAGTGCTGTTCGCCGTCCATCGAGCAGCTCGCTTGAATCTGCCGATGCCGACGCGATTTTTCGCGCTCTCCTCCGGCATGAAAAGCGTCGGCGAAGCCGACCGCTTTCTGAAGAAGCTGCGGGCATCGAGAGAGTGCCTGCGCTTCGCGCAGCTTGCCCGCAGCGTTCGAGACGCGCTTCTCGCGCCGCTTTCGGCCGAAGATCTGGCGGATGTCTTCCGCCGAGCCGACGCGGTCCGCCATCCTGAAAAAACGCAGGCGCTTTTCGACTACTATGATGCCGTTTGGAGGCCGGCGGCCGGCGCTCCGCTCTCGACCGAGCGTCTCGCAGCCGCATTCGAAGCGTGGCGCAATGTGGATGCGGGAGCCGTCGCCAAAACGCAGAGCGAGCCGAAAAAGATCGCGGCGGCAGTCGCCGACGCTCGTCTTGCCGCACTGAAGGCGGCATGGCGGGACTCAGGCGGCAACCCCGCTTCTTTCAAATGAGCTTCCCGATAATCAGCGCCGCAACGGCCAGAATGATCGTGCTCATGAAGGGAAGCTCGATCCTGCGTCCGAAGACGGAAAAATTCAGATCGCCCGGCAGTCGCCCGAGACCGAGCTTGCGAAGCGTCGGCATGGAAGACAAAAGCACGATCAGCAGAACAAAAATCGCCAAAGCCCAGCGCATATGAAGTGGTCCGTTTGTTGATCCGTTGTCGTCGAGCTTCAAAGGTTATTGCAATGACTCCTCCTTCTCAAGACAAATTGCGCTTCGAGTGCAGAAAAATCTTCATCCGCTCCCTCGTGCTGCCCTGCATTCTCGGCGTCTACGAGCACGAGAAGACGGCGCCGCAACGCGTCGAATTCAATTGCGACGTATGGGTCTCCCTTGCGAAAAGCACGAGCGCCAAGGACGACATCGCCGATGTGCTCGACTACACCCGCATTGCGGCAATCATCGCCGAAGCCGCCAAGACGCCCTTCAATCTTCAGGAAAGCCTGATCGACGCAGTTGCGGACCAAGTGAGCGCGCTGCCCGGCGTCGAGCTTGTGCGCGCAAGCTGCGCGAAGCTGGATGCCTGCGAATCGGCTGAAGCCGTCGGCGTGGAAGTCTGGCGAGCGCCTTCCTTGTAATATCTGCGCCTTCGCTTTTTCAGATCTCTCTTTTAAGTCATGGTCGACATTCTCCCCATCGTTCCCGCAAAGTCTCCGGCTCCGGCCGAAGCCGCCGGCGAAAGCGCGCAGGAAAGCGCCGCGTTCTTCCGAAAAGGCGGCCGCGCCGGCATGATCCTCAGCGAACGCAACAAAAAGTCCGTCTCCCGGCGCAAGCTCGACAAGCGTCTCGTGCGCCTC
Organism: uncultured Sutterella sp.; assembly: GCA_964624425.1. Classification (GTDB taxonomy): domain Bacteria; phylum Pseudomonadota; class Gammaproteobacteria; order Burkholderiales; family Burkholderiaceae_F; genus Sutterella. Next base: position 9,163 of record CAZUXQ010000026.1, on the reverse strand, counting down.
GCCGCGCAAGCCATTGCGGACTTCAGCATGATCGAAGACGGCGACAAGGTGCTCGTTGCGGTGAGCGGCGGAAAGGACAGCTTCGTGCTGCTCGACACGCTCAAGACGCTGCGGCGGCGCGCGCCCATTCATTTCGACCTCGTAGCCGTGAACGTGCACCAGCACATTCCGGAATTCCCGCTTGCCGATCTGCAGGACTTCCTAAAAAAAAGCGGCGTGCCCTTTCACATTGAAGATCAGAACACGCATGAAATCATTCAGCGCCTGATCCCGGAAGGCAAAAACGTGTGTTCGCTCTGCGCGCGCCTGCGCCGCGGCATCCTCTACCGCGTTGCGCAGGAGCTCGGCTGCACGAAGATCGCGCTCGGCCATCACATGGACGACATCGTCGGGACGCTCCTTCTCAACATGTTCTACGGCGGACGCCTGAAGGCCATGCCGCCCAAGCTTCGAAGCGACGACGGCCGCAACGTCGTCATTCGCCCGCTCGCCTACGTGCGCGAATCCGAAACGGAAAAGGCCGCGCGCCAGCGGGGCTATCCGACGGCGGCGAAAGGCATTTGCGGCGCCGGCGAAAATCTGAAGCGTCAGGAAATCAAGAAGCTCATCCGGCAGTGGGACCGAGAATTCCCCGGACGCATCTACAACATCTTCATGAGCCTGCGGCGCGCGACGCCCTCTCACCTCATGGACAAGAATCTTTACGACTTCGACCGCTTCATGCGAATCTGCCCGCGGGATGCAGCCGCATCCTCAGGCGCCGAGACGACGGACACGGAACCCCATTTTGGCTAAAATGCCCCGCATGCTGCAGTCCGACCGTTCTACTTTATTTATTTGAGATTCTTCGAGATGCGAACCCGATCACTCAAAGTCATCGACATGGCCGTTCGCGAAGTGGCCACGATTACCGCTGAAAAAACCATTCAGGAATGCGCGGCGCAGATGCGTACCGAACACGTCGGCAGCCTTGTCGTCGTCAACGAAGAACGCTCCCCGATCGGCATGATCACCGACCGCGACATCGCCATTGAAGTCGTGGCGCTCAAGCGCGACCCGAGTTCGCTGATGGTCTCCGACGTCATGACCCGACCCGTCGTTACGGCAACGCCCGACGAAGGCATGGTGACAGCTCTGGCGCGCATGCGCGAGTTCGGCATCCGCCGCCTTCCCATCGTCGACGAGAACGGCATGATCGTGGGCGTCATTTCCAACTCCAACCTCATTGAAGAACTGTCCGAACTGCTGAGCGGCCTAGTGCGCAACATTCACTCCTCGAAGACGAGGGAAGTCACGCTGCGCTCCGACTTGAAGTAGCCGCCCCACCATCTTCAGGGCGCCCGATTCGGGCGCCCTTTTTGCCGCCTGCAGACTGAACCGCCCTGCCGGCGTTTCACGTGAAACAAGCGCAGCCTTCGACTCGGCCCTCCCCGAACGCCGAAAAAAACGTCCCAGAGAAGCGGAGCCTCTCTCAGGACGATTCAAGGGCGTTTTTCAGAGATTGGAGGCAGCCTACTTCTTTCTGCTGTTCTTGCCCTTTTCCTTTCTGCGGGAAGCGGCCGGAGCCGCCGGAATCGGCGGGATGAAGGCCTGGCCGCAGCCGACGCCGCCCAAGCGGCCGCGGTTTTCCGCCGTTTCAAACATCGTGCTCGCGCGGCCGACGATCAGCGGATCGACGGCGCCGACGGCCTTGAGGTCGCGGTGCGCGTACGGGATGGACTGCAACACGTAGCGCATGGCGTTCAGGCGAGCGCGCTTCTTGTCGTCGCTCTTCACCACGGTCCACGGCAATTCGATCGTATCCGTCGAAAAGAACATCGCTTCCTTGGCATTCGTGTAGTCGTCCCAGCGATCAATGGAGGCAATGTCGATCGGGGAAAGCTTCCAGCGCTTCAGAGGCGAAACCCTGCGTTCCCTGAAGCGGCGCCGCTGCTCTTCGCGGCTTACCGAAAACCAGAACTTGATGAGATAGATGCCGCTGCGAACGAGGCTGCGTTCAATATTCGGAACTTCGCGCATGAATTCGTTGTAGTCGTCATCCGTGCAGAAGCCCATCACGCGCTCCACGCCGGCGCGGTTGTACCAAGAACGGTCGAAGAAGACGATTTCTCCCTTCGTCGGGAGGTGCTGGATGTAGCGCTGAAAGTACCACTGCCCCTGTTCGGCGGTGGTCGGCTTTTCAAGAGCGACGACGCGTGCGCCGCGGGGATTGAGATGCTCCATGAAGCGCTTGATCGCGCCGCCCTTGCCTGCGGCGTCGCGCCCTTCGAAAAGGATCACGATGCGCTGGCCGGATTCCTTCACCCAGTTCTGCAGCTTGAGAAGCTCGACTTGGAGGCGATATTTTTCTTCTTCGTAGCGCTTGCGGCTCATGCGGTTGACGTACGGGTATGCGCCGTTGATCCAGTCGGGATTGAGCTTGTCTTCTTCGGCAAGGCGCTCCGCTTTGGTCTTCTTGGCAACGCCGAACTGCTGCTCGAGCGCCTTCAGTATGGCCCGCTGGTCTTCGGGCGACTGGCCGCGCAGAATTTCGGCGATCAGCTCTTCCTTGCGGGCATGGCCGCGCTCGGTCATCGTGTCCTTGTAGTACTCGAAGAATTCGTCGGAATTCCTGAAGCGCGCAGGACGATCAAGCCGATCGTCCTTGATGTAGGCGGTTTTCTTCCCGGTTCCTTCAGCCGGAGCTTGTTCGGCCGCAGGCGCGGCTGAAGAATTTTCGGCGTCCTCGCTCATAGAGTCTCCTTTTCGGTGGAACTTGCATCCAAATGCTGCTTCCTCGAAGCCGGCATTTTCATTTCATCCCTGCGGCTCAAAAGGTAATTGTAGAGCACTCGGCGCGGCTGCCCGGTTGCTTTGGCCGCCGCTGCGGCCAGTCTTGAGACAGGGAGTTCGCCGGCCAGCGCCTTGAGCCATTTGATCTCCTGCCCCGAAAGCGCGAAGCCTTCGCCGACGGCCTCGTCGACGAGAATCACGTATTCGCCTCTCGGCTCATGGGACTGCGCCCAGTTTCTGAGCTCCTCGGCCCTGACGGTCGTGAAGGATTCGAATTTCTTGGTGATTTCGCGCGCGACGACGACGCGGCGCGAAGGCGCGAGGACTTCGGCCATATCAAGCAAAAGATCGACGATGCGGTGCGGCGCTTCGTAGAGAACGAAAGGCGTTCGTTCGGCGGCAAGCGCCTCAAGCGCAGAGCGGCGCGCCTTGGCCTGCGGCGGAACGAAGCCGACGAAATGAAAGCCCGTCCCGAGGAGGCCCGCGGCAGAGAGCGCCGTCACGACTGCGCTCGCGCCGGGAATGGGGATGACTCGAAAGCCTTCTACGCGGAGAGAATCAACCACTCGGGCGCCCGGATCCGACACTGCCGGCGTGCCCGCATCCGTCGCCAATGCGACTCTCTCGCCCTGATTGAGAAGGACTTTGATTTGCTCTGAACCCTGCCGTTCGTTATGCTCACGGATTGACAAAAGCTTGGGCGACAGCCCGAAACGATCGAGCAGCTTGCGCGTCTCTCGAGTATCTTCGGCTGCGACGACCGTCACTCGGGACAAAACCCAAAGCGCTCTCAGCGTAATGTCCCCCAAATTGCCGATCGGCAGGCCGACGACGTACAGCGCGCCTGCGGGCATATCCTGCTCCGGCAGCTGCGCGGCAGTCATTAAAGGGTTGTCCGTCCAAAGATTCGTTTGGTGAGTCATGTTTTTCCGCTCTCCGGCCTCCATAGGCTTTCAAATTCTTTTTGCAACTTTACCGTTTTTGGCGGCTTGTTCCGCTGCCGCCGAGACCGCCGCCGCGCAAGCCGAAGCCGCCGCCGGCGAAGAAAGGCCGAGCGAGACCCTGACCGGAGACTCCAATTCGCCGAGAGCGCTCACCATCGCCGTATTGATGCCGACGGACGGATCGCCCTTCAGCGAAGCGGCGCGCATCGTCAGCAGCGGCCTCGCCGCAGCGAGCAGGACGAGCGCCAGGCCCGCCCGGCTTCTTTCGATTGAAGCCGCGAAGGGCGCTTCGATTCAGGCGCAGCTCGACGCGGCCGTGGCCGCAGGCGCCGACGTCGTCGTCGGCCCTCTCGAGCGCAATGCCGTCGAGGCCGTCTGCGACGCGGGCTTCCAGCCGCTTCCCGTCGTGGCCCTCAACGCCGCACCCGACCGCGCAGAAACAGCGCCCGACAACCTCATCATGCTGTCCATCTCGACGGAAGCGGAGGCCGCCTACATTGCAAGCCTCGCCGCGAAGGCGCTCCCGACGGAAACCTTCCGCAGCGGCAAACCAAAGGCGGCAATCCTCACGACCGGCAGCGGCAGCGCTTGGGAAGAGCGCATTGTGCAGGCTTATGCGGCCGAACTCAACAAGCACGGCGTTCTCTTCGATGTTGTAGCCGCCAATATCGACAATTTGGCAGAGCTGCAGGCGAAGCTCGCGCCGACCTTGTCCGCCGAAGAAGAAGCCGCCTATGCGGCCGAGCAGTCCCGAATCCGCAAGGAATACAGCGACCGGAAGGCCCAGCGCCAGCGTCTCAGGAACCTTGAGCTTCGGCGCCGCGCGAAAATCGCCTTGGGCGAACCGCCCTATCAGGCCGCGCTCTTCGCGATGGATGCGCAAAGCGCGAGTCTCGTGCGAAACCGCCTGCCGCTTTCAATGCGCGTCTGGGGAATTTCCGCCGCGAATCCGGGCGACCCGAGAACAAGCTCGACCTCTTCCGCGCTCGCCTACGACCTCGACAATCTGATTTTTGCCGAAAGTCCGGTCGTCGTTCGCTACGACAGCCGGAGCTTTGAAGCGCGCTTTGAAACGGCCATGCCGCATTCGCTCGCAGCCAAGCGCCTCTTCGCATTGGGCGCCGACGCTTACGAAGTGGCGCAGCAATGGTCGAGCATGCATCAGATCATTCAGCATAACGGCGAAACCGGCCGGCTCTCGCTCGACCGAAAAGCGTCGGCGGCAGTCGCCCGCATTCCGCAGACGATCATCGTCAAGAACGGACGCCTGGCCGAAGTCGACGCCGACCTTGCCGCCCGCCCAAAGCTCCCTGAGATCGCTCTGCCGAAGCTTCAGGACGAAAAGCCGCTCCCTGAAGTGCAGAACGTTTATTCCGACAGCCGCCGCACGGACGTAAGGGAAGTTGTGATCGACGCGCATTCGGAATATCCGGAACCGCAGCCGACGCCCATGCTGCCGCCCGCACAGTCTGCCGCCGACGCCGTCCCGCCCTCCCCGGCCGAAAGGGCGGAAGCTTCGCCCATCGACGCCGCACCCGAACTCGACGCCGAACGCCTTTGACGAAGTAGCTAGCTCCTGACGGGCCCGCCTCTCTTTTCTGCAATTTCCTCGAATCCTAAACTTATGGCTCTTGCCGCCTTACTGAACGCTCGACTCTCCTGGGGCGACCTTCCGCTTCTCGACGACGCCTCCATGGCCGTAGAGGCCGGCGAACGCATCGGCCTCATCGGCCGCAACGGCACGGGAAAAAGCTCGCTTTTGTCGGTTCTCGCCGGCCTCGGCCGGCTCGACGACGGAGAAATTCAGCGGCAGGACAACCTGCACGTGCACTATGTGGAGCAGGAGCCTCATCTGCCGGCAGCCGAAACCGTCAAAGAAAGCCTTGTTCTTCGCGGGAAAATCCGCAGCATGCACGACGAGCGCGAGCAATGGCGCGCGGCGGCAAGGATCGAAGAGTACCTCGCGCGCTTCGAACTCGACCCGGAAGCGAATCCGGCGCTCATGTCCGGCGGCGAAAAGAGGCGCGCCGCGCTTTCGCTCGCATTTGCTCTCGAGCCGCAGCTTCTCCTTCTCGACGAACCGACCAACCATCTCGACATCGCCGCCATTCTGCTTTTGGAAGAAGTGATCAAGGCCGAATGCCGCAATCAGCGCTCGCTCGTCGTCGTTGCGCACGACCGCTGCTTTCTTGATTCCGTCTCGACGCGCATCATCGAACTCGACCGAGGCATTCTCAGAAGCTACCCGGGCAATTTCGCCGCCTACGAATCGCGCAAGAAAGAAGAACTTTCCGCGGAAGCGCTTGCCAGACAGCGCTTCGACAAATTCTGGGCGCAGGAAGAAGCGTGGATCCGCAAGGGCATCGAAGCGCGCCGGACCCGAAACGAAGGCCGCGTGCGCCGCCTGGAAGCGCTGAGGCGCGAGCGCGCCGCACGCCGCGAACGGATGGGATCGATCAATCTGCAGATCGACGCGGGCATGCGAAGCGGCAAGGTCGTCGCCGAAGCGACGAATCTTTGCAAAAACTTCGAAGGCCGAGACATCGTGAAGAACCTCAACTTCACGCTTCTGCGCGGCGATCGCTTGGGCATCATCGGGCGCAACGGCGCAGGCAAAAGCACGCTCATCAAGCTTCTCCTCGGCGAGATCGCTCCCGACAGGGGAACAGTCAAGCTGGGCACGAACCTGCAAATCGCCTATTTTGATCAGCTCCGCGAACAGCTGGATCTCACGAAAACCGTATCGGAAACGATTGCTCCGGGTTCAGACTGGGTGGAAATCGCCGGGCAGAAGAAGCACGTCGTCGCCTACCTCGGCGACTTCCTCTTCCCGCCGCGCCGCGCCAAAGTGCCCGTGAGCTCCCTCTCCAAGGGCGAACGCAGCCGGCTCCTTCTCGCGAGGCTCTTCGCGCTCCCGGCGAACCTCCTCGTTCTCGACGAGCCGACAAACGACCTCGACATCGATTCGATCGGCCTGCTCGAACAGACGCTGAGCACGTATCCGGGAACCATCATTTTGGTGAGCCACAACAGAAGCTTCCTCGACAACGTCGTCACCGAGCTGCTTGCGCCCGAAGGCGACGGCGTCTGGCGCGAATACGTGGGCGGCTATGAAGACTGGCTGCGGCAGCGCCCGGACTTGAGCGCCCAAACTGCGGCAAAAGCCGCGGCCGCCAAGGCCGAGAAGCCCGCGGCGGCGCGCGACGCCTCCAAAAAAATCCGCCTCTCCTACAAAGAAGCGAAGGAGCTTGAGAATCTTCCGGGCTTGATCGAGGAGCTCGAAGCAAAGCAGTCCGGCCTCATCGCCAAGATGAGTTCGAGCGGCTATCACAGCCTCTCGATCGACGAAATCAAGGCCGACCGCAAAGAAGCGCAGCGCCTCGAAGAAGCCGTCGCGCAGGCCTACGAACGCTGGGAAATCCTTGAAGCGAAGCGGCTCGAGGCACAATCCGCCCGACAACTCCGCTAAGATAGGCGCGTTGGCCGGCGCAACAGCGAGAATCAGTCTCTTTGCGGCCGAGACGCCCGCATCAAATCAAATATTCGATCATTTTTCACCATGGGTCGATCCAGCGAACTTGACGGCTTGACGACGCTTCCGGAACTTCTTGCCGGCAGCATCGAAAAATACGACGAACTCGAAGCGCTCCGACAGTACAACCGCGCCGCAAATGCCTGGGACAGCCTTACCTACCGCGATTTGGGCGAACAGGTTCTGACGTGGCGAAGGGCATTTGCCGCCTCGAACCTTCGGCGAGGCGAACGCATTGCGATCCTGATGCCCAACGGCTTCGCGGCTGTTTTTGCCGATCAGGCCGCGCTCGCGAACGGGTTGGTGCCGGTGCCGCTTCATGCAATCGACACGCCGGGCGCAAGCGCCTTCGTCATCATCGACAGCCAGTCAAGCGTGCTCGTCACGAACAATCTCGCGCGCTGGAAGCAGATCTGCGCGACGGGCGTCGAGATGCCGGATCTTCGCCTCGTCGTCATCGCAGAGCGCGAAGGTGAAGGCGAGCCCGAACCGTCGGCCGGCAACGGTCCGCAAGTCGCTTATCTCGACGATTGGCTCAAGTCGGGCAAATCCTGCGGGAGCGAGCTTCCCGCAGGACCTTCGGAGGACGATCTGGCCGGCATCATCTATACGTCGGGCACGACCGGCAAGCCCAAAGGCGTGATGCTCACGCACAAGAACATCGTCAGCAACGTGAAGGCGACGCTCGAATGCGTCTCGCCGCAGACGGGCGACGTCTTCCTCTCGTTTCTGCCGCTCTCGCACACGTTCGAAAGAACCGCCGGCTACTATCTTGCGCTCGCGACAGGCTGCGCGATTGTCTACAACCGATCGATTCTGCTGCTTGCCGAAGACCTCAGGACGGCTCGTCCGACGGTGATCATTTCCGTCCCGCGCGTTGATGAACGCAGCTACGCCCGCCTTCGGGAAAAGCTCAAGAAGTCGAGCCGGGTCGCCCGCCGGCTTTTCGGCGCCGCCGTCGAAACCGGCTGGCGAGATTTCTGCCGCCGCAACAAGATGCCGCCCCCCTCAAAAGCGTCCGTCTTCGACGGACTGGTTCGCAGCCTGCTCTTGAAGAAAGTCGCCGATGCGCTTCTCTCGCAGTTCGGCGGCCGCCTCAGAATCGCCATTTCGGGCGGCGCCGCCATCAACCCGGAAGTCGCAAAGATCTTCTGCGGCCTGGGGCTTCCGATCATTCAAGGCTACGGCATGACCGAAGCGAGTCCGATCATCGCGGGCAACTGCGTCGAAGAAAACCAGCCCGACACGGTAGGCCGTCCCTTCTGCAACATTGACGTGCGCATCGGCGCCGAGGACGAAATTCAGCTCAAGGGACCCTCAGTCATGAAGGGCTACTGGCGCCGTCCGGAAGCGACTGCCGAAGCCTTCACCTCCGACGGCTGGCTGAAGACGGGCGACGTCGGCGAATTCACCGAACAGGGTCTTCTCAGGATCAAAGGCCGCATCAAGGAAATCATTGTGACCTCCACCGGCGAGAAGATTCCTCCTGCGGATCTCGAATCGGCCATCGAGGCGGATCCGCTCTTCGCGCAGACTTTCGTCGTCGGCGAAAACCGTCCGTTCCTGACGCTCATCGCGGTTGTCGACCGCAAGGAGCTCGAAGCCGCCCTCAAGAGCGCGAACGCTGCCGAAGACGCCGACATCCTCGAGCTTCCCGAAGCGAAGGCAATCGCTCTGAAGCGCGCCAAAGCCGCCGCAAGCCGCTTTCCGAACTACGCGCTGCCTCGAGCCGTGATTCTCACGGAAGAGCCTTGGACGATCGAAACCGGGGAGCTTACTCCCACGCTTAAGCTGAAGCGCGGGCCGCTCATGAAGCGCTTTGCCGGCGAACTCGGCAAAATTTATGGATCCTAAGATCATCGGCGGCGCCTTCTCCGGCAGGAATTCCGCAAAGTCGGAGCGCCTGCCGCCCATG
>CAZUXQ010000025.1:0-11290 GCA_964624425.1 uncultured Sutterella sp. | reverse complement strand
TGCGCGGATTCCTTCGTCACCGAAGCGCGGATCACATGCGCGTCGTCAATCTGCAGAATGAGGCGCACGAGGGCCGAGCCGATTTTCATCGTGGTGATGCGGGCCGGGAACTGATTGCGCATGCTCGTTCTGAGCGTGCTCGAGCCGATTCGGCAGAGTTCAGGATGCGCTGCGGTCTTGAAGCGGGCGAGAACATCGGCGCGGGCGCGCGCAAGTTCGTTCGTGATTTCAAGCACCTGACGTCCGATCGGCGTAAGGCGCGTGCCGCCGCCTTTGGCGCCGCCCGCATTCTTTTCGACAAGGCTGCCGCCCGCCAGGTTTTCGAGCGTTTCGATCGCCTGCCAGGCCGCTTTGTAGCTTACGCCTGCGCCGCGGGCTGCTTCCGAAATCGAGCCTACGTCGGCGATTCGTCTGAGGATGTCGATGCGCTTGTCGGCCTTTTCGTTGAGAAGCCCGGCCAAAAGGAAAGGGTCGGCCTTGTCTGTTTTGTCAGAGGAATGATTGATGGGCATGCAATGAACTCAAGGAAAGCTGAATGCGAACGGCTGTGCCTGGCCGGTCTGACGGGAAAAGGCGCGCGCGGCGCTCCTCACGGCGCGAAGACGCTCAATGCCTGAATTCAGAGCGCGCCTAGGCAGTCGAAGGATTTGCAGATTTCAAGAAATGTCGCTATTCTATGGAAGAATAACGTTCTGCCTTTCGCTTTAGTTTGATTTTAAAGGAAGCGGCCGGCGATGCGGGTCCGCAGGGAAGAAGAGCGGAACGCATCCGCTTGGCTTTGAGAAGGGAACGATTCGCTTGACATTCTTGAGGAGAAATCATGAAGAAGACTTTTACCCTGCTTGCTGCTTCCATTTGCGCGGCGACGATGATGGGCGCCGCCGTTCAGGCTGCCGAAGTGCATGTCGCTGTTGCCGCCAACTTCACGGCGCCGGCCAAGGATCTTGCTCCGCTCTTCGAAAAGGCCACGGGCGACAAGGTTGTCCTTTCCTTCGGCTCGACGGGCGCCTTCTACGCCCAGATCAAGAACGGCGCTCCGTTCGACATCCTGCTTGCCGCCGACAATGAAACGCCGAAGAAGGCCATCGACGAAGGCCACGGCGTTGCCGGCACTTCCTTCACGTATGCGATCGGCAAGCTCGTGCTCTGGTCTTCCGACGCCAATCTCATCAAGGATGGTCCCGATGTGCTGAAGACGGACGCCGTCAAGCACGTCGCCATCGCCAACCCGAAGCTGGCTCCGTACGGCCTTGCCGCGCATGAAACGCTCAAGGCGCTGAATCTTGAAGAAGCGGTTCTGCCGAAGAAGGTTGAAGGCGAAAACATCGGCAAGACCTTGCAGTTCGTGCAGTCCGGCAATGCCGAAGCCGGCTTCATCGCCCTCTCGCAGTGCTACAAGGACGGCAAGATGACCTCGGGTTCCGGCTGGATCGTTCCGCAACAGTACTACAGCCGCATCGAGCAGGACGCCGTTCTTCTCAAGAAGGGGGAAGGCAACGAAGCCGCCAAGCGCTTCATGCAGTACCTGAAGGACAGCCCCGAAGCCGCGAAGATCCGCGAAGCCTACGGCTACGATACGGCCAAGTAATCCGGACTGAATAATCTGCAACGGTTGTTGAAGCGCACCGAAGCAACTGATCTGCAACAATAATCGGTGCGACCGATCTCCAACATCTCTCCAAGGGGATGTCATGCTTGCGATCTGGACGCTCTTGCTTATAAACGAGCATGTTCAGATCGCTTTTTTTTTTCATGCATGGATTCACTGGACCTAAAGCATGCCGTTTGACATTGAACTTGCTCCCGTATGGCTGAGCTTGAGGCTTGCCGCAGTCACGACCTTTATTCTTCTGCTGATGGGACTGCCTCTCTCTTGGTGGCTTGCGCACGGCAAGAGCCGCATGCGCGCGCCCGTGAACGCCATTGTGACGCTGCCCCTCGTGCTGCCGCCTTCCGTCTTGGGCTTCTACATCCTCGTCGCTCTAGGGCCCAACGGACCGCTCGGCCATTTCACGCAGATGATCGGACTTGGAACGCTCAATTTCACGTTTGCGGGCCTTGTGATCGGTTCGATTGTTTATTCGATGCCCTTCATGATTCAGCCGCTCGTCACGGCGTTTCAAGGCATCGGGCCTCGTCCGATGGAAGTCGCCGCCACTCTTCGCTGCCGTCCGCTCGACGCATTCTGGAGCGTCGTGCTTCCGCTCGCGCGGGGCGGCATTCTCACCGGAACCTTGATGACGTTCGCCCACACGATCGGCGAGTTCGGCGTCGTTCTTATGATCGGCGGCAACATTCCGAACCGTACGCAGGTCGTTTCGACCGAGATCTACACTTACGTTGAAGCCATGGAATACAGCAAGGCCCACATCCTGGCGGGCGGCATGCTGCTCTTCAGCTTCATTGTTCTGATGACCCTCAACTACATGAACGGGTCGCGTTCCGGGAGCCGCTCATGAGAATTGATTCAATAGGCGAAGTCTCGCTTAGATTGGCCCGTTCGACGGGCTTTGAGCTCGAAGCTTCCTTCGAGGTGCCGACGAGCGGCATTACCGTTCTTTTCGGACCATCGGGCTGCGGCAAGACCACCGTGCTTCGCTGCGTGGCGGGTCTTGAACGCGCCAACGGCCGCGTGCAGATCGGCGACAAGGTTTGGCAGGACGATGAAAAGAAGCTCTTCGTGCCTACTTACGAGCGAAGCCTCGGCTACGTTTTCCAGGAAGCGAGCCTCTTCGCGCATCTCAACGTAGAGAAGAATCTTCACTTCGGGCTCAATCGCGCCAAAGTTGCGGACGGGCAGGAGCGTCTTCGTCAGGCCGTTGATCTTCTCGGGATTGAGAAGCTTCTCAAGCGCCGCGTGGACGAACTCTCCGGCGGCGAACGCCAGCGCTGCGCCATCGCTCGCGCGCTCTGCTTGCGTCCCGATATCATCCTCATGGACGAGCCGCTCGCCGCGCTCGACTGGGCGAGAAAGCGCGAAATTCTGCCGTGGCTCGAAAAGCTTCGCGGCGAACTGCAGATCCCGATCCTTTATGTCACGCATTCCGCCGACGAAATGGCTCGACTTGCCGACCGCGTCATACTCATGAAGGACGGCAAGGTCGCCGCACAGGGTCCGCTTTCGGATGTGCTCACGAATCTGACGCTGCCGGTCTCCTTCGAACATGGTCCGTCGGCTGTTCTCGCCGGGACGGTCGAAGCTGTCGACGCCGAGTGGAAGACTGTGGTCGTCGACGCGGGCGGCTGGAAGATTCTGCTTGCCGATCAGCATGAAGCAGGCAGGGAGAGCGCCGGGACAGGTCTCGCCGCAGGCGCGCACGTGCGCCTTCGCATTCTCGCCAAGGACGTGTCGCTCGCGCTCGCCGAGCCGCAGATGACGAGCATTCGCAATCAGCTGCCCGCCGCAATCGAAGAAATGTCCGGTTTGGATGCCGAGAGCCCGTACGTGCACGTGAAGCTGCGTTCGCCCGAAGGCGTCCGCATTCTTGCGCGCGTGCTGCGCCGCTCCGCCGATGAGCTTCAGCTCAATCCCGGCCTCAAGGTCTGGGCGCAGGTGAAGGCGGCGGCAGTCGTTTCTTGATGCGCGAGCTCCTGAAGCAAAAGCCGATGAAAAGGCGCCCGCTTCGTGTGCCTCTTCGCGGCGGATGTTGTTCTTGCGGCGGCTGCCGCGGAAGTGCTCGAAAAGCTTCCTGCTCGGAAGCCGTGATTTAGCAGCGGCGGGCCAGTTCAGCGGCTTTGCCGATGTAGCGCGCAGGCGTGAGCTCCATCAGGCGCGACTTGGCGTCGGCCGGAATGTCGAGGCCGGCGACGAACGTGCGGATCGTTTCGGCTGAGATGCCTTCCCTGCCGCGCGTGAGCGCCTTGAGCTGTTCGTATGGATGCGGAACTCCGTAGCGGCGCATGACTGTCTGAACGGCTTCCGCAAGAACTTCCCAGGCATCGTCAAGGTCTTCGGCGATGCGGCGTTTGTTCACTTCAAGCTTGCCTAAGCCGCGCAGAAGCGCGGAGTAGCCCGTGAAGCAGTAGCCGAACGCAACGCCGAGGTTGCGAAGAACGGTCGAGTCCGTGAGGTCCCGCTGCCAGCGCGAGATCGGCAGCTTTCCGGCCAGATGGTTGAGAAGCGCATTGGCGATGCCGAGGTTGCCTTCGGAATTTTCGAAGTCGATTGGATTCACCTTGTGCGGCATCGTGGAGGAGCCGACTTCGCCTTCCTTGAGCTTCTGCTTGAAGAAGTGCATGGAGATGTAGCCCCAGATGTCGCGGTCGAAGTCGAGGAGAATCGTGTTGGCGTGTTCGATTTCATGGAAGAGCTTGGCCATGTAGTCATGTGGTTCGATCTGAATCGTATGAGTGTTGAATGCTGCGCCGAGACGTTCTTCGACGACCTTGCGGGCGAAGGCTTCCCAATCGATTTCCGGATAGGCAATGAGGTGCGCATTGAAGTTGCCGACGGCGCCGTTCATTTTGGCGAGGATCTTCGCCGACTTGATGGCCTCGATCACGCGGGCGAGACGGACGGCCACGTTGGCGAATTCCTTGCCGACAGTTGTGGGCGAAGCCGTCTGGCCGTGCGTGCGAGAGAGCATCGGGATTTCAGCCCATTCTTTGGCGAAGGCCGCGATCTGAGCGTGGACGCGTTCGAGCATGGCCGCAAGTTCCTTGCGGCCGGCCATGAGCATGAGCGCGTGGCTCGTGTTGTTGATGTCTTCAGACGTGCAGGCGAAGTGCACGAATTCGGACGCCGCGCGAAGCTCGTCGTCATGGGCAATTTGATTCTTGATCCAGTATTCGACGGCCTTCACGTCGTGGTTCGTCGTCTTTTCGATGCTCTTGACGGCCAGGCAGTCTTCGAGCGAGAAGTTGTCGGCAAGACCGCGCAGAAAGCTCTTCGCATGGTCCGAGAAATGATTAAGTTCAGGAAGACCGGCTTCGGACAAGGCAATCAGCCACTCGACTTCGACGCGGACGCGAGCCTGCATCAGGGCATATTCAGAAAAAATGCCGCGAAGCGCATCGCATTGGCGGGCATAGCGGCCGTCGAGCGGAGAAAGAGCAGTAAGCGGATTGAGTTCCATGGGATTGCACGTAAGTTGAAGGGAAAAGAAGCGGAGTCAGGCGCGGGGAACGTTCGCCGGACGGCCGAAACATCGTCGGCGCCATTTTACCAATAGCGCTTGAGCGTCAATGCTCTAATGAGCGGCTCAAGCGCGCGGCAATATTCCTTAGTCGACCATCGACCGACAGCCCAGCGCTCGAGGAGAGGCTTCAATCGTGCTTTTCGAGCGCATGCCTGCCGGTTGCCGCGGCCTCCTTTTTTCGGCCGCCCATTTCGGAACTCTTTCATGCGCACGCCTCAAAAAAAGTTCGCCTTGACTTTCTTGCCTGACGCCGCGTTTCTCTCTTGCGCCAGGCATTTCGCTCGATGCCTGAGCACTCGGAGCGGCGCTGAGGGGACTTTCAGGCGCCGGGCGAATCGGGCGAAGCCGCCGGCAATCCGCTCAAGCGCCGCATCGGCCGCCAAGAAGTTGATTTCGACTGCGTGCAGACGCGGCATGCGGGCAGGAAGATCGAGGCTCTGTCAGCCGCAGGCATGCTCTGTTGTTTCCATCTTCAGCAACGGCTGCGGCCTTCCGCAGCCCGGCGGCCGGAAGGAAAAGAACGGCCGAGCGGCGAGCGGCAAAATCGACCAAGAAAGGCTCTCTGTCGAGCTTATTTTGGATTACGGCAGGAACTGCGGGCACAAAACCTCGCCGTTACCATCACGAGTTCGAACGAGTGTCATGAAGACAAGAGGTTTGCTCTTGTCTGTGAGCCTCGCTCGGCGCGACGGAAAAACGAATGCGAATTCTTTGTGCGCGCAGGATTCTGCCTGGATGAATCGAAGCCTGCGCTCGGACTCGAAATCAAGAGATCGCTGGGCTGCCGCGCACTTGCGTTCGCTGTTCGGAAGTCGCTCAGAAAGCAAAGACATCCGAACAGCGAAGCATGAACGATTCGCAGTGTCAAGAAGCAGGGATTTTGCGGTCCTGCGCTTCTTCTCGAATGCAAAGTTCCATATGGAAGATGCTGCCGAGAAACGTCGGCAAGCGTTTGTGAAAATTCGAAACGTCCTCCTGAAAGAGAAGGAAATCAAAAGGTTTTTTCCGACGAGGAGCAACATTCGAAAAGCCTTGTTACAGGAGCTTAACTATTGTTAAGGCGGACTTTATCGGCATTCCTTAAAGTGAAGCTGTCAGGAAAACGACAACGCGGCAGCGCACCTCGAAGAATCAGCGCCGGCTTCTCGGAAGGCTTTCTGTAGAGACGGCGCGCCGATACGAAGGAGATGAGGAATGACAAAGACGCAGAAATTGATTGCTTCGCTTACCGCGGTCGGCGCCCTTTGCGTCGGCAGCCTTGCTCTTGCTGCCCCGCAGGATCACGGCGCGCCGCCGGCTCCTGACAATGGCGTTCCGCTCTGCCCGCTGGCTCAGAAGGTCCCGGGCGGCAAGCCCATGGGTTATGAAGCCATGGGGAGGGTGCTGACGCTCACCGACGAGCAGAAGCCCCTCTGGCAGTCCTACATTGATGCTCGCAGCGCGCTGCGTACGGATCCCGGTCCGAAGTACGACAAGCCCGCAGCCGACATGCAGGA
This sequence comes from uncultured Sutterella sp., assembly GCA_964624425.1. Taxonomy (GTDB): domain Bacteria; phylum Pseudomonadota; class Gammaproteobacteria; order Burkholderiales; family Burkholderiaceae_F; genus Sutterella. The sequence goes on along the minus strand of CAZUXQ010000025.1, from coordinate 4,656 downwards.
GCGTCTTGAACGCCATGCCGCCGGTGCAGAAGCCCGAGCCGCTCAGCTCAGGAAGATGGCCGATGCCCGCGCCGCGCTTCTGAAGAGCCTCAGCGTTGAGCAGAAGTATGTTCTTGAAACGTACGAATTCAATCGCCGTTGCATGAAGAACATGAGAACGCCGCCGATGCCGCCGCAGATGCGCGACTTTCACCGCTTCCGCGGACATCCGGGTTTTGGTCCGGGCTGCGGCATGAATTCGATGCCGATGCCGGACTGCCCGATGGCGAGGTGATCTTCACGAGGTTTATGACAGTCAAGGCATGAGCTCGAAGCCAAGACGAAGCCGATGTCGAAACGGCCGCTGCGTGCGGCCGTTTCGACGCTTGCGGCTTCGTTTCGCATGCTCATCGCATTGTCAATATGGTTCTTTGAGAATCTTGGATATGAATTCCGTTGATTTCGAGGCCTTTGCCGTCTCCATCGCTTCCCGCAAGTCCGTCAACCCCAAGCATCAAGTGCCGCCTGCGCCGACGATGGATGTTCTGAAGCGCGCGGCGAGCGCCGCGGCGAGCGCCCCGTGCCACGCGGACGCGTTCCCTGTGCGCTTTGTCGCAGTTGAATCCCGTGAGCGTCTGGCCGATCTTTTTGAGGCGGCGCTTCCGGCCGATGCGGACGAAGAGAAGCGCGCCAAGGCGCGAAGCAAGGCCATGAAGGCTCCGATGCAGATTGCGGTGGTTTCGAAGCGCTTTCGCTTCGATGTCGATCGCCGCGCCGAGACGGAGAATGCAATCACGACGGGTGCTGCGCTCGCGAATTTTCTGAATGTTCTCCATTGGGCAGGCTATGCGGCAAAAGTCGTGTCGGGCCGCGAGTTGCCGCTGGTCTCGAGTCTCTGCGGCGAAAGCGAAGAGCTGATTGCCTTCATCCTCTGCGGCACGTCCGACGAAGCGCTCGACAAGGCATCCGGGCAGCATCCCGAGCGGGAACTTCTTCAAGTTTGGTGAGGCTCAACGGCCGGCATCATTTCGGCTCATGCGCTCGACGAGTTCGGCAATGGCCCGGATCGTAAGCGGCGCCGAGCCTTCGGCTTTGTTGCCGGCGACAAGATAGCTCTCGACTTGGCTCTTGGCTGCTCGATGCACGAGCGACGCCAAGAGCGCACGCGTTGCCGGATCGGCCGCGCAGATGCCGTCGAATGGCGACCAATTGCGCTGGGCGGTATCGAAGAAGCGGTGCGCGGCGAACGGCCAGCACGCGACAAGCGGGCCGGCCAGGCGCCAGTCGTTGGCGGCGGCTTCAGCCGCGGAGGACTTGTTGCTTCCTGAACCTTCTTCGAGAAATTTTCCCGGCGAAGCGGTCTCGACGCGCTTGTCCGCATCGCAGAAGCGAAGCGCCGCGATCTGCCGCCTCAGCCCAGGCATCGCCGGATGAAGTCCGACGACAGGCCTGAGCTCCAGGTTCTTCATCATCATCATCGCGCGGGGCGTGAGAAGTTCGTAGTTTCTGAATTCAACGGCAAGAATTCTCGGATGCAGCGATGCTTTCCGAATTCTCTCGGCAAGCGCCGAGAAGAAGGCGGTCATTTCCTCGAGCACGGCCACGCGGGCATTTGTCCGGCGCAGTTCCGGATGCGGGTATGGCGAAAACTGGAAGACGAGCGGGCCGGCCTTGTCGCCGAGTCCTGCATCGACGGGACCGATGAAGCTCGAGAGCGCTTCGTCCGCGTTGAGGTAGCGCGGGTTCTTCTTCGTCGGGCGGCCGGACGTGCTGCGCAGATAAGGATCCGTCACGGCGCGCGGCGCCTTCACGATGAAGCGGAAGTCGTTCGGGACGTTGTCCGCGAGATGTGCGAACTCGTTCACGGAGAGCGGCTTGTAAAAATTTCGCTCGACGCTTACGGTTCGGAAGATCGGATAGGCGGCGTAAGGGCCGATACCCTCGCGCGCGAGGCGCTGTTCGCCCGAAGACGGGCCGTAGACGATGCCGCGCCAACCCGGGAACGACCAGGAGAATGTTCCGAGTCGGATCGTTTTGGGCAGATGCTTCCCGAGCTGAACAAGCCGTTCGTCGGGCACGATCGGAACAGGCGGCGCGTTCGCCGCCGGCAAATCGTCGAAGAGCGCATCTTTGACTGCTTCAGACATTGCAAATGCATTCCGTGCAAAACCGTGAAATTCCCTAAAATTAGCACAGAGTTGGTTGATTGTTCGGCGCTCGGTTTATAGACTAATGACCTTTTGTTTTCCGAGCGTCAATCAACTGTATCGAACCTTCCGGCAAATTGCCTGCCAAAGCTGCAAGGCTCTCCATCCAAACCGCTTCGCCATCATGTCGAACATGTCGTACCACCCCCTGATCAAGCTGCTTCGCAACTCTGACGGTTCTTATGCCGCTCCGGTTTGGGTGGTCGACGAGGACGAGGTCCGCGAGTCCATTTCTTTTGCGCTGCAGCCGCATTTCGGCGATGTGCGCTCTCACAGCTCGAGCGAAGGGTTTCTGTCACAAGCCAATCTGCACATGCCCGGTTGCGTCGTGACCGACATGCACACGCGAGGCCTGGACGGCAGAGCGCTTCTCGACTATCTCAAATCCAAAGAAAGCCCGATGACGATCATCTTCCTTTCTTCGCGCGCGGACGTCCGTTCGGCTGTCGCTGCGATGGAAGCCGGCGCCGTGAGCTTCTTCGAAAAGCCTGTCGATCCGGAACTGCTTGCCCCTGCCGTTGAGCGCGCCATACGCATTTCGGTGCGTCGTTACGTGAAGACCGCGCTGCTGCGGCTCGTCGGCAATTTGTCCCCGCGCGAGCGGCAGATCTTCGAGATGATCTGCCAGGGCTTCCGCAACACAGAAATCGCCGAGAAGCTTTTCCTCTCGCAGCGCACCGTTGAGGTTCATCGCGCGCATATCGCAAGAAAGCTCGGTTCTGCGGGGCCGATTCGTATTCTTTACGAAATGAGCCTTGCAAACGACGACCATCTCTTTGCAGGCTTCGCGGCTCTGCAGAAAGCGGCGAAGTAGGCTTTCGTTCCCGAGGAGGATCGGTCGATGCCGCGGGCGATAATCGACATCACGCCTTCGCTTTCGGCGGCGACGCCCGTTTTCCCGGGCGATCCTTCTTTCGAGCGCCGAATTGTTGTTTCGATGATGAGCGGCGAGGCTTCTTCAAGCGTCTCGGCGGCATTCTTGCCGTTGCACGCGGGCGCGCATATGGACGCGCCGCTTCACGTCGTGCCGGGCGGCTTCGACATCGCCGATGTGCCTTTGACGTACTGCATGGGCGAAGCATTCGTCGTCGACTGCACGGAGCCGCATGTCGATTGCCCGCGATTGATCGGCTTCGATGAAGCGAGTCGTCTCTTCGAGGAGGAGAATCTTCCTGAACGCATTCTTTTCAAAACCCGCAATAAGGCTTTGGAATCTTGGACGGCAGATTTTGCCGCGCTCTCGTCCGAACTTGTATCGGCGCTCGTCGAACGGGGAGTCAAGTTGATCGGCCTTGATGTTCCGAGTATTGATCCGGCCGAGAGCGAAACTCTTCCCGCGCACCATGCGGCGCTGGATCGCGGCGTAGTGATTTTGGAAAACCTGCAGCTCGCGCATGTAAAGGCCGGGCGCTACGAGCTGATTGCGCTCCCTTTGAAGATGCCGGGCGCCGAAGCGAGTCCAGTGCGGGCGGTGCTGTGCGGAATGCTTTGATCGAGCGAAAAGCGAAAGATTCAGGCGAGTTCCCGAAACTTGGCGCCGGGCTTCCAGAGGCGCTCCAAAAGCGTCTGGCGATCGGCGTCGCAGCCGGACACAAAGAATTCGAAGTCCGTCGGCGATGCGCTTTCGGGGGCGAGCGCGCCGCACTCGGCGAGTCTGCGGCGCAGCTGGCGCGCAACGGCAGGCGCCGGATCGCAAAGCTTCACGCCGGGACCTGCAATTTCTTGGAGCGCTTTCGCAAGAAATGGATAGTGCGTGCATCCAAGCGCCAGAATGTCGGCGCCTTCAGCAACAAGCGGCTTCACGTAGCGCGTAATGAGCGCCTTGGTGTAGTCTGCTTCGAAAGCTCCCGCTTCGACGCATTCCATAAGTCCGGGGCAGGGACAGTCGAGGATCTCGACGGGGGCCTTGCCGTTCTTGCCGGCCCATTCCTGAGCCTGCTTCTTGAGCTTCGCGTATTTGGCGCTTGCGATGGTTTTTTTGGTGGCGAGAATGCCTACGACGCCGTTTGCGGTTTGCCGAACGGCAGGGAGAACGGCAGGCTCGATCCCGACTACGGGAATTGAAAGAACTTCGCGCAGACGCGCAGCAGAAACGGCCGTCGCCGTATTGCAGGCGAGCACGAGCGCCTTGATGTTTTTTGCGAGAAGAAACTTCACGACAAGGTCGACGCGCTCGTTGATGAAGGCGTCCGTGCGGTCGCCCCAAGGCGCAAATGCGCAGTCGGCCGCATAGATGCAGTACTCATGCGGAAGTTCTCCGCGAATTGCGCGAAGAACTGAAAGGCCGCCGAAGCCGGAATCCAAAATGCCGATCGGACGCAGGTCGCCAGTCATAAAAGTGTCGGACATGCCGGCATTTTAAGATGTCGGCATGGCGCTTCTCAAAGAGAGGTCTTTAGAAAATGGAAGGGTTAGGCTGCCGCTCTGCCGAGGCGGTCGTTGACGGCCGCCCATTCGGGCGTCTGAGGAG
>CAZUXQ010000024.1:9760-11382 GCA_964624425.1 uncultured Sutterella sp. | reverse complement strand
GTCACGATCGACACGGCCGCCGAAGGCGGCATCTCTCTTGAGGACTGCGAACGCGTGAGCGATCAGCTCACCCATCTCTTTGCGGTCGAAGACGTTCCCTACGAACGCCTCGAAGTCTCGAGTCCCGGCGTTGAGCGCCCGCTCAAGCGCGCACGAGACTGGCGCCGCTTTGTCGGCGAGCTTGCGCACGTCGAGCTCTGCGCGCCGCTTAAGGCCGAAGGCTTTCCGGAAGCCGGGCGCCGCAGGCTCGAAGGCCGCATCGCGTCCGTCTCGGGCGGCTCGGGCGAAGAAAAAATCGAATTTGATTTCTTCGAAGTTGATATTCCGCGCACGCCGGGTCATGCGGCGCTGCGCTGCCGCAAAAAAACGACGGTTGAATCCGCGCCTGTTCGCGTGACCTTCCCGCTGGCGGACGTTGACCGTGCTCACCTGATGAAAGCTTTGAACTTTAAGGGGTAATGAAATGAACAGCCGCGAAATGCTTGAGCTCGTTGACGTGCTCGCCCGCGAAAAGAACGTGGACAAGGATGTCGTCTTCGGCGTTTTGGAGCTCGCTCTGGCGAGCGCCGTCAAGCGCGCCCGCTTCCCGGGCGAAGACGCCGACATCGTCGTGCGCGTCGACCGCGCGACCGGAGAATTTTCCGCCGCCCGCCGCTGGCTTGTCGTCGCCGACGAGGAAGGCCTGCAGGAACCGGATCGCCAGGAAATGTTCTCCGACATTCACGACGATTTCCCGGAACTCGTTCCGGGCGACTACCTTGAGCGTCCCATCGAAAGCGTCGACATCGATACGGCCGGCCGCCGCTTTGCGCAGGATGCCAAGCAGGTGATTCTGCAGCGTCTGCGCGATGCGGAGCGCGAACAGATCCTCAGCGAATTCCTCTCCCGCCGCGAATCGATCGTTTCCGGCCAGATCAAGCGCATGGACAAGGGCGACGCGATCGTTGAGGTCGGCCGCCTTGAAGCTCGTCTTCCCCGTAGCCAGATGATTCCGCGCGAAAACATGCGTACGGGCGATCGCGTCCGAGCCTTCGTCGATTATGTCGGCGATACGCCCAAGGGCAAGACGGTCATTCTTTCGCGCACTTCCTGCGAATTCCTCAAGAAGCTTTTTGAGCTCGAAGTGCCGGAAATCGAAGAGGGCATCATCGAAATCAAGGCTGCGGCGCGCGATCCCGGCCAGCGCGCAAAGATCGCCGTCGTTTCGCATGATCAGCGCGTCGACCCGATCGGCACCTGCATCGGCATGCGCGGCTCGCGCGTAAGCGCCGTGACGGCCGAACTCTCCGGCGAACGCGTCGACATCGTCATCTGGAGCGCCGATCCGGCTCAGTTCGTGGTGGGCGCTCTAGAGCCGGCCAAGGTCCGCTCGATCGTGATGCTTGAAGAAACGCACGCGATGGACGTGGTGGTCGACGAAGACAATCTCGCCGTCGCAATCGGCCGCGGCGGACAGAATGTGCGTCTGGCTTCCGAACTTACCGGCTGGCAGATCAACATCATGACGGAGGCCGAAGCGAGCGAAAAGCGCGAAGAAGAAGTCTCGAAGATCCGCAACGAATTTATGGAAAGCCTCGACATCGACGAAGCGGCCGCCGACGTGCTTATCGGCGAAGGCTTCT
>CAZUXQ010000024.1:0-9750 GCA_964624425.1 uncultured Sutterella sp. | reverse complement strand
AGGAGCTTTATGCGATCGACGCCTTCGATCGGGAAACGATCGAAGAACTTCGCCAGCGAGCCCGCACGAAGCTTTTGGCCGATGCGATCACTCGCGAAGAAAATCTTCGCAAGGCCGACCCGGCGATGCTTGCCCTTGAAGGCATGACCAACGACCTTGCAAACGTTTTTGTTCAGCGCGGCGTCAAGACCCTCGACGACCTTGCCGACTTGGCGGCCGACGAAGTTGCGGAAATGACCGGCATGGACGAAGAAGCTGCGGGCAGGCTCGTGATGGCCGCCCGCGCCCATTGGGAATAACGGGGTTCCTCGCAAAGACTGAAATAGGAGTAAAGCATTTATGACCAGCATGACGGTTAAGGAATTTGCGCAGGAACTCAAGGTCCCGGCTTCGACGCTTCTCGCTCAGCTTCGCGCTGCGGGCGTCGACAAGTCGGCCGAGTCGGATGCGCTTTCGGAGGCGGATAAAAGTCGGCTGCTGGACAGCCTTCGCCAGGAACGCACGCAGTCGAGCGAACGCAAGATAACGCTTACCCGAAAGGAAACGAGCGTCATCAAGCAGGCCGACGCTTCGGGCCGCGCCCATACAATTCAGGTTGAGGTGCGCAGAAAGCGCGTGTTCGTGAAGAACCCGCAGGTTCTCGCAGAAGAAGCCCGCCGGCAGGAAGAGGCGCGAGCCGCCGCTCGCGAAGAAGCCGTCCGCCGCGAACGCGAAGAGGCGGAGCGCAGAGTCCGTGAGGAAGCCGAGCGCGCCGCAAAGAAAGCCGCTGAAGAAGCCGCCCGCCGCGAACGCGAAGAGGCGGAGCGCAGGGCTGCCGCCGAACGCGCCGCCGCTGCGCGGAAGGCTGCCGCTGAAGCCGCCGCTCGCGAAGAAGCGCTTCGGCAGGCCGCGGAAAACGAAGCTGCCATCAAGGCCGCCCGGCGCGAAGCCGAAAGGGCCAAGCTCGAAGCGGAAGTCGCGCAGGCGACGGCCGCGCGCATGGAGGCCGACGCGAAGCGCCGCGACGAAGCGCGCCGCAAGGCCGAAGAAGAAGCTCGCCGCATCCGCGAAATGATGAACCGCAAGGCGGGCGTCCTCACGGCCAAGAAGGCGCCGAAGACCGCTTTGAAGACTGAAAAGGCCGAAGCCAAGCCCGCCAAGGATGCTTCGAAGATGCAGAACGCTGCCGCGAAGAAGCCGGCATCGCCGAAGACGAACGACCGCAGCCGCATGAATGCCGGCGCCGCCGGTTCCGGCAGCGGCGGCCGCAGCGGCGGCCGCCCCGACAAGAAGAAGGGCGACAGGAGCGGCGGCTCCGGCAGCCGCTGGGACGAGGAGAATCGCGGACGCCGCGGCATGAAGACCCGCGGCGAGGACGACAGCCAGACGGGCTTCCGAACGGCTCGCGGCCGCCGCAGTCAGGACCGCAGCCGCCAGCTCGAACCCGCGCAGGCGCCGGCGGAGCCCGTGGTGCGCGAAGTTCAGGTGCCCGAAACGATTTCGGTCGCCGATCTCGCCCGGAAAATGAGCGTCAAGGCAACCGAAGTCATCAAGTGCCTGATGGGCATGGGCCAGATGGTCACGATCAACCAGATGCTTGATCAGGATACGGCCATGATCGTCGTCGAAGAGCTCGGCCACAAGGCCGTCGCCGCCAAGGCCGACGACCCGGAAGCCTACCTCGGAGAACTCGCCGGCGCCCAGAACTTCCCGGTCCTGCCGCGTCCGCCGGTCGTGACGATCATGGGCCATGTCGACCACGGCAAGACCTCTCTTCTCGACTACATCCGCCGCGCCAAGGTTGCCGCCGGCGAAGCAGGCGGCATCACGCAGCACATCGGCGCTTATCACGTGAAGACGCCGCGCGGCATCATCACGTTCCTCGATACGCCGGGCCACGAAGCCTTTACGGCCATGCGCGCTCGCGGAGCTCAGGCCACCGACATCGTGATTCTGGTCGTGGCCGCCGATGACGGCGTCATGCCGCAGACGCAGGAGGCCATTTCGCATGCCCGCGCCGCCGGCGTTCCGCTCGTCGTCGCAATCAACAAGATCGACAAGCCGGAAGCCAATCCCGAGCGCGTCAAGCAGGAATTGGTGAACAACAATGTAATTCCGGAAGAGTACGGCGGCGAAGTTCCCTTCTGCTCCGTCTCCGCGAAGACCGGGCAGGGCATCGACGAACTTCTCGAAAACGTCCTGCTTCAGGCTGAAATGCTTGAGCTGAAGGCGCCGGAAGACGGTCCCGCCAAGGGCTTGGTGATCGAATCCCGCCTCGACAAGGGCCGCGGTCCGGTGGCCTCCGTTCTCGTTCAGGCCGGCACGCTTCATCGCGGCGACGTCGTTCTCGTCGGCGCAGAATTCGGCCGCGTGCGCGCGATGCTCAACGAAATGGGCAAGGCGCAGAATGCGGCCGGACCATCGATTCCAGTCGAAATTCAGGGTCTTTCGGGCGTGCCGAGTGCGGGCGACGAGCTCTATGTCCTTCAGGATGAACGCAAGGCTCGCGAAATCGCGCTTTTCCGTCAGGGCAAGTACCGCGACGTGAAGCTCGCGAAGGCGCAGGCGACGAATCTCGCGAACCTCTTTGCCGGCGCAGGCGAGGGCGGCGCGAAGACCCTGGCCTTGATCATCAAGGCCGATGTTCAGGGTTCGCAGGAGGCGCTCATTCACGCGCTCACGAAGCTCTCGACCGACGAAGTCCGCGTTTCCGTGGTGCACGCCGCCGTGGGCGGCATTTCCGAATCCGACGTCAACCTTGCGTCGGCTTCCAAGGGCGTCATCATCGGCTTCAACGTGCGCGCCGACGCGCAGGCCAGAAAGCTTGCCGAAGCCGAAGGCATCGACATCCGCTACTACAACATCATCTACGACGCCGTGGACGATGTGAAGGCGGCTCTCTCGGGCATGCTTTCTCCGGAACTTCGAGAAGCGAGCCTCGGCCTTCTCGAGATTCGCCAGATCATCCGCGTGCCGAAGGTCGGCAACATCGCGGGCTGCCGCGTGCTCGAAGGCTTGGTCCGCCGCAGCGCTCAGGTGCGCCTGCTTCGCGACAACGTCGTCGTCTGGACGGGCGAACTCGCGTCGCTCAAGCACTTCAAGGACGACGTCCGCGAAGTGAAGGCCGGCAACGAATGCGGACTTTCCCTGAAGGGCTGCGACGACATCCGCGAAGGCGATCAGCTCGAAATCTTCGAGGTGACCGAAGTGGCCCGCTCGCTCTAAGACCTCTTGGAAGGGCCCGCAGCATCTGCGCCGGGCCCGCAGGAAGCCTTCGAGCGGCTTTTGCTTCCGCCGGGGCGCCGCGAGACGGGGCGGCGCGAAATTTCTTCGCCCGCGCACGCCCGTCGAGAAGCGGGCCGGCATCTCTTTATTGAAAGAAGGAAGTCATGAAAGCCAAGAAACCAGGCCGCGCGCAGCGCATCGCAGAGCAGATCGCCCGCGATCTCGCCAGGCTCATCCCGCTCGAAGTGCGCGATCCCCGCGTTGGTCTCGTGACGATCACGGGCGCCGAAATTACGCCCGACTACGCGCACGCAACCATCTACTTCACGGTTTTGGGGTCCGATCCTGCCGAGTCCGTCGAAGGGCTCAGCGCTGCGGCCGGCATGCTCAGAAACCGTCTCTTCAAGAATCTGCGCATCCATACCGTGCCCACGCTTCATTTCTCGCTCGACGCGAGCGTCGCGAAGGGCTTCGAAATGGACGCGCTCATCGAGAAGGCGATGGCTCAGACGGCCCAGTCCGAAGATGCCGGCGGCGAACTGAAGGACGGCCGATGAACCGCAAAGGCGACCCGATCGACGGCGTGATGCTTCTCGACAAGCCCGAAGGGCTTTCAAGCAACGCGGCCATGCAGATCGTGAGACGGCTTCTCAATGCGCAGAAGGCCGGACATACCGGCACGCTCGATCCGATGGCAACCGGGCTTCTGCCGCTTTGCTTCGGCAATGCGACGAAATTTTCCGCAGACCTTCTCAATGCCGAAAAAGGCTACGAAGCGCGCGTCAAGCTCGGCATCGCGACGGACACCGGCGACCGCACGGGCGAGGTGCTTGAAGCAAAGCCTGCGGACGGCATAACTTTCGAGGATGTCGCTGAGGCCGCATCGCGCTTTCGCGGCGTGATTTCGCAGGTGCCTCCAATGCATTCGGCGCTCAAGCACCAGGGGCAGCCCCTCTATAAGCTCGCACGCAAGGGCGAGGCGGTCGAGAGAAAGCCCCGCGAAGTCGAAGTGATGTCGCTTGAAGTGTTCGATTTCGCGAACGGCGAATTCGCGATGCGCTGCCGCGTCTCCAAGGGCACCTACATTCGCGTGCTCGCCGAAGATATCGGAAGGGCGCTCGGCTGCGGGGCGCATTTGACCGCGCTTCGCCGCACGCAGGTGGGTCTTTTGACGCTCGAAGGCGCGCAGACGCTGGAGAATTTGCGCGAACTCGAGACGGCTGAAGCCGTGCGCAGTAAACTGACGCCCGCGGATGCGCTCATTTCCACGCTTCCTCGGATTGATCTGCAGACCGCGCATGCGCGGCGCTTCATGAACGGCCAGCGCCTCGCGCTCGATTTGCCGCAGAGGGGCCGCGTGCGCGTCTACGACGCAGCAGGCGCGCTGATGGGCACGGCGCTCGTCGGCGAGCGCGGCGTCCTCGCGCCGGAAAGACTTATTGCACATTAAGGAACACAGATATTTGGGAAAGGGATTCCATTCACTATGACTCGAGCTATCCGCAACATTGCGATCATCGCGCATGTCGACCACGGGAAGACGACCCTTGTGGATCGACTGCTGCAGGATGCAGGCACCTTCCGCGCCAATCAGCAGGTCGAAGAGCGCGTCATGGATTCGAACGCCATCGAACGCGAACGCGGCATTACGATTCTCGCGAAGAACTGCGCCGTTGAATACGAGGGCGTGCACATCAACATCATCGATACCCCGGGGCACGCGGACTTCGGCGGCGAGTTCGAACGCGTCCTCTCGATGGTCGACGGGGTTCTTCTTCTTGTCGACGCGGTTGAAGGCCCGATGCCGCAGACCCGCTTCGTGACGCGCAAGGCGCTCGCGCAGGGGCTTAAGCCGATCGTTGTGATCAACAAGATCGACCGCCCGGGGGCTCGACCGGACTGGGTTCTCAACCAGACGTTCGACCTTTTCGACAAGTTGGGGGCAACGGAAGATCAGCTCGATTTTCCGGTTGTCTATGCTTCGGCTCTCAACGGCTATGCCGGCGAAACCGCCGACGTGGAAGAACTCAGAAAGATCGGCAGCATGCGGGCCGTCTTCGACGCGGTGCTCAGGCACGTGCCGGTTCGCGACGACAATCCCGACGGCGGCCTGATGCTTCAGATCTGCTCGCTCGACTATTCGAGCTATGTCGGCAAGATCGGCGTGGGCCGCGTGCATCGCGGCCGCATCCGGCCGAATCAGGAAGTCGCGATCATGGACGGTCCGGACGACAAGCCCCGCCGCGCCAAAATCAATCAGGTTCTGATGTTCGAAGGGCTTGAACGCAAGGAGGTTGAAGGCGCCGAAGCCGGCGACATCGTGCTCGTGACCGGCATCGACGAACTCAATATCGGCACGACCATCACGGATCCGCAGACGCCCGAAGCGCTTCCGATGCTCACGGTCGATGAGCCGACCCTTGCGATGAATTTCCAGGTCAATACTTCGCCGCTCGCCGGCCGCGAAGGCAAGTTCGTTACGTCGCGCCAGATCCGCGAACGTCTTGAGCGCGAGCTGAAGTCGAACGTCGCCATGCGCATGCGTCCGACCTCGGATGAAACGGTGTGGGAAGTCGCCGGCCGCGGCGAACTGCACCTGACGATCCTTCTTGAAAACATGCGCCGCGAAGGCTACGAACTTGCCGTTTCGCGTCCGCGCGTCGTTCTGAAGGAAGTGAACGGCCGGAAAATGGAGCCGTATGAACTTCTCACGGTAGATGTCGAAGAAGAGCATCAGGGCGCCGTTATGGAAGAACTCGGCCGCCGCCGCGGCGACCTTCAGGACATGGAGCCCGACGGCAAGGGACGCGTGCGGCTTGAGTACCGCATTCCGGCCCGCGGCCTCATCGGCTTTCAGAGCATGTTCATGACGATGTGCCGAGGCACGGGCATCATGAGCCACGTGTTCGACGACTACGGTCCCATCAAGACGGGCGATGTCGGCGAACGCCGCTCAGGCGTAATCATCTCGCAGGACGACGGCGAAGCCGTAGCCTATGCGCTTTGGAAGATTCAGGAGCGCGGCCGCCTCTTCGTGAATCCGGGCGACAAGCTGTACGAAGGCATGATTATCGGCGAACACTCCCGGGAAAACGACATCGTCGTGAATCCGATCCGCGGCAAGCAGCTCACGAATATCCGAGCCTCCGGGACCGACGAAGCCATTCGTCTCGTGCCTCCGGTGAAGCTAACGCTCGAGTCGGCCGTCGAATTCATCAACGACGACGAGCTTGTGGAAATCACGCCGAAGACGATTCGCTTGAGAAAGCGCTTCCTGAAGGACTTCGAGCGCAGGCGCGCAGCGCGCGCCGAAGAAAAGGCCTTCGGAGAATAACGGCTTTTGCCGGGAGAACGGGCTTCCTTCATGGGGCAATATTTGAGGAAAGCCTGTTTTCTGCCGGAAATCATTCGAAAAAGAAGCGCCGGCAGCCGCCGGCGCTTCTTTTGACGGACGAAAAGCTGAAGTCGAGAGAATTCATTCCAACCGACATGACAATCCGAAACGATCTCTCCGAGCTGGACAAAAGCGGCTGGCGCTTCGCTGTCGCGCCGATGCTCGACTGGACTGACCGTCACTGCCGCTTCATGCATCGGCAGCTCACGAAGCATGCGCGCCTCTATACGGAAATGACGACGACGGGAGCCGTTATTTTCGGGAACAGGGATCAGATTCTCGGCTTTTCGCCGTGCGAACATCCGGTGGCGCTTCAGTTGGGCGGCTCGGATCCTGCGGATTTGGCCAAAAGCGTTGAGATTGCATCTGCGTACGGCTACGATGAATTCAATCTCAACTGCGGCTGTCCGTCGGAACGCGTTCGGAAGGGCAGTTTCGGCGCATGCCTCATGCTCGAGCCGAAGCTCGTCGCCGACTGCGTCAGGGCCATGCAGGCCGCAACGGACAAGCCCGTGACGGTAAAGCATCGCATCGGCGTCGACGGCCGCAACGATTACGGCTTCGTGCGGGACTTCGTCGGCGCAATTTATGAAGCAGGCTGCCGCGTCTTCATCGTGCATGCGCGCTCGGCTTGGCTGAAGGGCCTTTCGCCCAAAGAAAATCGAGAAGTGCCGCCGCTCAGGCTCGAAGCGGCTCTGATGCTCAAGAAGGATTTCCCGGAAGCAGTGATCGTCGCAAACGGGCAGATTGCCGATTTGACGGCGGCCAAGAAGCTGATCGATCAAGGATTCGACGGCGTAATGGCGGGCCGGGCTGCGTATCAGAATCCGTGGATGCTTTCGAAAGTCGACGAAGCGCTTTACGGCGATTCGGAAAGCCGGGCAGATGTTTCGCGCTTCGGCGTCGTGCAGGCGCTCGATGAGGAGCTGAATGCGCACTGGGCCGGCGACGTGCATGCAATTCGCGCGATGGCCCGTCATGCCAACGGACTGGCATTGGGACTGCCCGGCGCGCGCCGCTGGCGTCGAACGCTTTCCGATCCTGCCGCGCTTAAGGCGTACGGCCCCAAGCTTTTGATGCGCGCATGGGAAGCGGCATGCGGCGAAGCGCAGATCCTCAGCCGGCCGTCCAATGCCGCGCAGCCTTGATTCGAATCGACGGAGAATTGGCGGAGCCGACGACGCAGTCCGGTTTCCGGCGTCGAGGCGCCGGCGGCATCATCGGCCGCGCATTCCTCAAGATGAAGAAAATTGATGAGCCGGGCGCTTCCGTCCATCCGGCGATTGACCGGGCGGCGGGCGATTTTGTCTGGATGCATTGGCCCCTGAAGAAGCGGGCGCCCGCAGATTGGGACAGCCTGAAGCAAACAAAAAGAAGCTCGCGCGCTTTCGGTCAATGAGGCTTCCGTTCCTGCAGAGGACGCACGGCAGTTATTTCCGGCTGCGTCTCGTCTGATGCGCCTCATCCCAAGCCTGACGCTCCTTTGCCGTGCCGGCGATGGCTTTTTCGACGGCTGCGGCGGCCGTCTTGTTGAAGCGCCACTGCTGATCCTGAATCTGAGCGTCGGCCAGCCAAATTCGGGCGGGCACCAGCTTCGAGACCGTCTTCCCGCCTTTCCCCTGCGTCTTCATTTCCGCAAGCGCGACATGAAGCGCATTGCGGTGCTTCGGATGAACGCCGTAGCTGGCGGGCTTTACGTCGTCCGGGAACGAGAGTTCAAGAACGCGCGAGCCGTTGGCGTAGCGAAGGCGCCAGCCGACTTCTCCCGCCTTTCTGCCGTCATCGTCCTTGGCGCAGAAGATCGTGCCCTTCTTGACGGCGTAGAGGTCCGCTTTGCCGTCTTGCGCCTTTTCTGCGGTCTTGCCCCTTGCGCGTTCGGTCTTCTTGACGATGGGCTCTTCAAAGACAATGCCCAGGGGCTCCGCCTTTTTGTCCGGCATGTATCTGAGGCAATAGGGGATGTCTTTCGAAAAGCGCCTCGAGAAGTCCTCGATGGTGCTGGAGCCGGTAAAGGCGCTTTTCGTGGGAACGATGACTTCTTCGGCGTCGATCCACATCGTGGCGCGGTAGCCGAGGCTGCCCGGCGGGAACGTGTACTTCCCGCCGATAATGTAGCCTGCCGGCGTAACGCGGTCCGCACGGGTTCTCAGATAAGGCCCGATCGGAAGTCCGGACATGTCGTATGCGTCGAGCTTCACGTGAAGCTTCAGACTGCGCTCGGCATGCTCGCCCTTGAAGTGAAGAACGGCATGGCGGTCGCCTGCGGCTTCGATGCCGAGAATGCCGTCGGGCGCAACTTCCCTGCCGTCTCGGAGAATCGCCGCAGCTCCCGCGCCCCAGGTAAAGCCGTGAGCTTCGCCTTTCTTGAACGTTTCCTTCACGCTGTAGAGGCCGTTCTGCGCAATCGCGCCGTCAATCCGGAAATGCGACTTCTGCCGGTCGTTGAAATAGTAGATGCCGTCGCCCATGAAGGCGCTCATGGTCGGAAGCGCGACGGGAATCGGCTGCGGTTCTTCGGCCTTGTTTTTTTTGAGCTGTCCGGCTCTTTGGGCGGTCGGCGCAGCGTCTGCGTCCGCCGTCGATGGCGGCAGCGATCCGCAGCCGCTCGCAAGAAGCAGACCGGCGGCCGCTGCGGCGGCGCCCGCGCGCAGGGCGCTGGATTTCAGATTCATGAATTCGGCAGAAAAGGAAGGCATATCGGAAGCAGAAAAAGTTCGGCGCGCAGGCAGCCTGCGCCGCAAGTCGGCGGTGAGCGTGATGATGGGCCGAGCAGGCCTTTCGGAAACGTCCTCAGCAAGGCAGGCTGCAAAGAAACCTGCATCAATGGCGTCGGCTTTGCAGCCGCAGCAGCGCAGTTTTAGCACATCTCAAGCAGGAATGGCTCCGTCAGGATTGAGACGGCTCTTCGGGCCGAACAGCGCCTTCAGACGAGACATGATTTTCAATTCGACGGGATCGCCGAGGCGCAAGAGCAAAGTTCGCCGATGCCGTGCTCTGCGGCCGTCGATCCGCGGCGCGTCGGCGGCGCGGCTTGTTCGGGAAGCGATGATCGCCTGGATTTCTTTTGCGGCTGCGCTTCTGCTTCGCTTCATCCATCGCGATGAGCGCTGAGCTTATCCATCCGTCTCCCTCCTCAAGGAAGCAGCCCGCTG
>CAZUXQ010000023.1:0-11631 GCA_964624425.1 uncultured Sutterella sp. | reverse complement strand
GCAGACCGTGCACGAAGAAGCCGTGGCCGCGGGCGGCCTGCGAATCCTCGGCTCTGAACGCCACGAAAGCCGCCGCATCGACAATCAGCTGCGCGGCCGCTCCGGCCGTCAGGGCGATCCGGGGTCGTCGTGCTTCTACCTCTCGATGGAAGATCAGCTCCTGCGCATCTTCGGCGGCGACCGCATGCGCGCCATTGACGACCGCCTCAAGCTCGAGCCCGGCACCGCCATCGAGTCGAAGATGCTCACGCGCATGATCGAGTCTGCCCAGCGCAAGGTTGAAGCCCGCAACTACGACATCCGCAAGCAGCTTCTTGAGTTCGACGACGTTCAGAACGACCAGCGCCGCGAGATCTACGGCCTTCGCAACGAAATTCTTGAAGCGGCCGACGTCTCCGAGATGGTGAAGAATCTCCGCGAAGGCTACTTTACGGATCTCTTCCGCAGCTATGTGCCGGCCGGCACTGTTGAAGAACAGTGGGATCTCCCAGGCCTCGCCGACAAGCTCAAGAACGACTTCGGCATCGATATTCCGATGCAGCGGATGCTCGACGAGTCCGATCAGACGACGGACGAGGATCTTCTCGGCGAGCTCAACAAAACGGCGAACGCCATCTACGACGCCAAGGAAGCGTTGGTCGGCCGCGAAGGCTTCTCGGCCTTCGCCCGCTCGGTGCTCCTGCAGGTAATCGATCAGCTCTGGCGCCAGCACATCTCCGCGCTCGATGCCCTTCGTCAGGGCATCTACCTGCGCGGCTACGCTCAGAAGCAGCCGAAGCAGGAATACAAGCGCGAAGCCTTCAGCATGTTCGAGCAGCTCCTTGATTCGATCCGCGAGACGACCGTTTCGGTTCTCATGCACGTTGAAATCAGGATGCCGGAAGAAGCCGCGGCCGCTGCCGATGCGGCCCGCGGCCGCGGCGAAGCGACGGCGGCGGCCGCCCGCATGCAGGGTGCCGACGCCTCGCAGAGCCGGAGCTCGCTCGACGCGCTCTCGGAAGAAGAGGCTCGGCGTCGATCCATGTTCGCGCGCGTCGGCCGCAACGATCCGTGTCCCTGCGGCTCGGGAAGGAAGTTCAAGGACTGCCACGGCCGGCTTGCCTGATCGGCTGACCGATGAAGAGAATGAAAAGCGCTCGGGAGCGGTCTCGGCGCCTTTCGTCCTTTCCGCGCTTTGCTGATGGCCGGATTTCGAATGCCGGGCGCATCCGAGATGCCTGCAATATCCTTTGAGTCGTCTCATCCGCGAACCGCTTCCAAACGATGCCGAACCCGAACTCTTCGCATTTCATGCCGGCGGCTGTTCTCAAGGGGCTTGCGTTTCAGCGTTCTGCCGCGGCCGGCGGGCCGCAAGCGCTCATCGCTTCCTTCGGGCCGGGCGCCGCTTTTGCAGGCAAAGTGCGCCGCACGCATCCGGAGCGTCTTTTCGACGGCGCGCCGAAGCGCCTTAACGAAGCTTTCGGAAAGCCTTTGACGGTCGAGCGCCTTGTGGTTTCGGGCGGGGTGCCGGGCGGCGCCAATATGGGGCAGGGCGGCTTCTCGACTGCGGCCGAAGACGGCTTTCTGATGCAGGCGGCCGCCTGCCTCGGCGTGCCGCTTCAAAGCGTGCTCCATTTCGCGTGCGGCATGCCTCTTGAGTTCTTCGCCGTGGGCGATGCGCTCAAAGCGGTCGGCGAAGCCGAGGCTTCGGACCATGTGCGGCGCGCTCCTGAATTTCTCGCCTTTCCCTTTATGTTTCCGGAAGGCGAAGCCGTGATCGGCGCAGGATGTCTGAGCTCGACGGACGAGGCGGTCTGGCATCCGATGTCGCCCAAAACATTTTTGGCTTCGACTGATCTCTTCGTGGATTCGTCGGTTTTGGAATCGCTTTTGCCGAACCTGTGGCTTGCAGGCCCCGCTTTCTGGACGGGCTTTGAAATGCCGGGCGACGCGCTCCTCATCGCGGCGACCGGCGAAGCCTCTCAGCCGCCCGTTTTGAGCTGGAGCGATCCGCGCATTGAAGCGCTTGCGGCCGGCCTCAAGACCGCCGTCGCGCGAGCCGCGGCATGCCGTCTCGGGCAGCTTTCGGCGAAGCCCGAGGGAGAAGCTGCGGACGCGGCTTTCGGCGCTGCGTCTCGACGGCTCTCGACAGGCATCACGCTTGAAGCCGCTGCGGCAGACTCGGCCGACGAAGCCGAAAGGACGCTTCGTGCCATGGCGCACCGCGTCCGCGCATGGTCTGCCTGGTGGCGGAGGCAGAGCGGGAAGGCGCCTCTCGGCGCGATGCTCGAAACGCTGCGCGCGCAGGTGTGGGCCGCACTCATGCTCGAGGCTGAGATCGCGACCTTGGAGCGCAGCCTGATCGACATTGATTTCGGGCCTTTCGGTCTTTTCAAAGGCGGTCAGGCGCTGCGGCTGCCGAGTGCCGAAGACATTGCCGGCGCGCTTGCGCGCGAGTCGGCCGGCGGCATTCAATGGATCCTCCAGGCGACGCTTCGCCGCGGCGCGGCTTCCGCAGGCACCCGCCTTTTCTGACGAGGATCAGCGCGAGGCTTCGCGCAGCGCTGCCGTGCGGGCGGATTCGGGATCGAATGGGTAAGATGAAGGCGTTGGGCTTCGATTTTCGAAAGCCGAAACGGAGAAGGAACTGTGAGCAAAGTGGTTGATGTAGCCGTCGGCGTGCTGATTCGAGAAGACGGGAAGATGCTTTTGGCTTCGCGCCCCGAAGGCAAGCCCTATGCGGGCTACTGGGAATTTCCGGGCGGCAAGATCGAGGAAGGCGAAAGCGTTCACGACGCGCTTGCGCGCGAACTCAAGGAGGAGCTCGGCATTGCCGTGACGTCTTCTACGCCTTGGTTCGTGACGGAGCATCGCTACGAACACGCTCACGTGCGTCTGCACTTCCGACGCTCGCGCAGGTTCGCGGGCGTGCCCGCAGCGCATGAAGGCCAAGAGTTCGGCTTCTTCTCGTCGGCCGAAAGAACGCCGGGCGTTCTGCTTCCCGTCGACCTGGCGATCGTCAACCGCGTGGAGCTGCCGGAAGTCTTCGCCGAGCGCACCGATACGCTCGTTCTTTCGAAAAACGCCCTGCAGGCGACTGTCGTCCGCGACCGCAGGCACCGCTGGGTCGGCGCCCGCGTCGAGACGCTCGACGACGTGCTGAAGGCCGTTGCGATGGACTTCGACTTCGCGATCGCGCCCGCTGAAAGCTTCGAGCAACTTCTTGCGAACGGCGAGCCGCGCATCCCGACCTATGTCGATGCAGTGCCCGCCGCCGACCTGCAGATCTGGCAGGCCAAGGGCGCTCACGGCGTGAAGCCCTTGATGTAGGCATTCTTGATGCGGATTCGCCGCGGCGTTTTCCGGCGATGCCGCGGATCTTTAATGAAGACGGCGCATTCCGCTTAGGGGAGAAATTCGAACGGTCAGCGTCTCGAGCCGCGGCTTCGCTTTTGCTCCTTCTGCGCTTTTTCGGCAAGCTTTTCCGCGCGCGCGACCGCCGCGCGCGCCGCGGCATCAAGGTCTTCGGGCGTCATCGACATGGCCGATCCCGGCTCGCCTTCTATGAGGTACTCATCGCTGGCCCAGGCGCCGAGATCGATAAGGCGGCAGCGTTCGGAGCAGAACGGCCGAAAGGGATTGTCTTTCGAATATTCGATTTCAAGGCCGCAGGTCGGGCATTTGACGAGCATGATGGCTGTGAATTCTCAAATCGCTGAAAGGGAAGCGGAACAAGCGGGACGCAAAACGACCGCCGCCTGCGGGAGGACGAAAGTTTAGCGCGCTCAGCCGCAGAGCCCGAGTCGGAAAGAAACGGGCTCGTGCGCCGCATGCAGGCGCCTATTCTGGTCGGGCTTCGAGAAGCGGATCCAGAGCATGTATTTGTTGGCGCTCACTTCCGGCACGCGCAGGTCGTTCCGTGCGAGCCAGATGCGCGCAAGGGTATAGGCCTTGCTGCTCATCGGGAGCTGGTAGGTGCCCGTCTGCGCCGTGCAGCAATTTTCCGTCGTAGAGGCGCGGATGTGGCGCAGAACGAGCATGACGGCTTCCTTCATCGGGAGCATCGGCGCAGACCACCCATGGAACTCCTTGCGTCGTTCGTTCGGATCGCCGCAAAGCCAGCGGTGCAGAAGAGGCATGTCGAAGACGCAGGTGCCGCCCGGAATCGACTGACGAGTGCGCACGAGCTGCAGCCATTCGTTTTCGCGAAGGCGCTGGCCGGAGCGGCCCACGACCTGCGCGATGCGTTTCGAAACCTGCGCGATTTCCATGAGCGTCTCTTCCAGCGCTTCTTGATTGACTTCCTTGTTGCCGCGCAGGGTGATGAGGCCCTGACGCTGGCGTTCGAGCTCATGAAGGAGCTCGTTTCGCAAGTCCGAACGAGCGGATGCGTCGATCAGGTCGAAGAGGGCGGAAAGTGCGGCGTGGTGGGCGAACTGCGAATCCTGCGCAACAAACCAATCGAAGCGTTCAAAGAGAGCTTCGATGCGCAGGTACATGCGAATTTTCTCATTGCAGGGAAATTCGTAGAGGATGAGGCCGGCCGCAGAGTCCATGAGAACAAGTTGAAGATGCAAAGCTTGGTTTGGCGATGTCGAACATTAATCTTAACAAGCGAAGCCGCATCGGGAAAGATCCTGATGCGGCAGCGCGAATCGCTTTGTCCTCTATCGGCGCCGTTCGGCGTGCAGGAGCGGCGCTTTCGCTGAGACGGGCCTGTCAGAGGCCTGAATAGCGGACGAGAAGCGTCTCGAGGCGCGCAAGGAAGGCTTCGCGCGAGCTGCCGTTGAAGATGATGTCGTCGGCCGCAGCGATCTTTTCTGCGCGCGGCATCTGGGCGGCGATGATTTTGCGAACGGTTTCGGGGGCCAGCTTCGAACGTTCTGCAGCGCGGCGGATCTGCGCCTCTTCGTCGAGATCGATCAGCAGGATGCGGTCGGCAAGCGCTCTTGCGCTCGGCCATTCGAAAAGAAGAGGACAATCGAAGGCGACGAAGGCCGCGCCCGTTTTGGCCGCTTCCGCTTTGGCCGCTTCGATTTCGCTCAGGCATTGCGACGCGATGAACGGGCGCAGAATGCCTTCGAGCTTTTCGCGCTCTTTGGGGTGCGCGAAGACGAGTTCCCGCATCTTTGCGCGATCCATTGCTCCGTCGGAAGCGATGAATTCGCCGCCGAACGCTTGCCGTACCGCGCAAATGCCGGCTCCGCCCGCTTGAGTGAGTCTGCGCGACGCGGCGTCCGCGTCGATCACGGGAATGCCTCGGCCGGCAAAGAAGGCGCCGGCAGTGGATTTGCCGGAGCCGATGCCGCCGGTGATGCCGAGAACCCAGGGCGCGCTCCTTTTTGTCGACACGACGCGTTCCTGCGAAGCAGATAAAAAGAAAGCGCCGTCGATTTCCGGCGGCACTTTCTCAAGAATTCTGGTCGGGGTGAGAGGATTCGAACCTCCGACTCCTACGTCCCGAACGTAGTACTCTACCAGGCTGAGCTACACCCCGATTGCTGTCGGCGGCGATTGCCTATCGGTCGCGCCTGACAGCGAAGAATAATAATTCTAGCAGACTTGTTCTGAAAATGGAAGGAGGAAGCTTCTCGAGAGCTTTGCGTCCTCTTTCCAGCTCCATCTCTGCGCGTTGGCGGCAACGCTCAAGAGCGCCGCATCCTATCACAATCTTCGCGATTTTGTCAAAATCGCCGCCGCCCGCCCGCACGGCCTCGTCGATGACGGCTCGGGATTCGTCGCCGCAGAGCTCTCTCGCGCATATGAGCGGCAGCGTCATCTTGCCTTCTCGGAGATCCGCCCCGAGGTTCTTGCCGATGTCGGACGCCACGCCCGCGTAATCGAGAATGTCGTCGGCGATCTGAAAGGCGTTGCCGAGCGCGAGCGCATATTCGGCGACGGCTTCTTCGGCTTCGGCGGACGCGTCGGCGACGGCGGCGGCCATGCGGGCTCCTGCTTCGAAGAGGCAGGCCGTCTTGCGTTCGATCACCCTGAAGTAGCGGGCTTCGTCGACCGAAGGGTCGTGAGCGTTCATCATCTGCACGACTTCGCCTTCCGAGAGACGGTTTGCGGCGTCGGCGAGCGCCTGCATGACGCGCAGGTTTCCGGCGCGCACCATCATCTGGAACGAGCGCGTGTAGAGGAAGTCTCCGACGAGAACGGCGGCGCCGTTGCCCCAGCGGGCGTTGGCGGTCGGACGGCCGCGGCGCATGCCGCTTTCGTCGACGACGTCGTCGTGCATGAGCGTCGCCGTATGAAGAAGCTCGATCGTCGCGCCGAGATACCGGCAGAGCGCGCCTTCGTAGCCCAAGGCGCGGCAGATGAGGATGAGGAGCGCCGGGCGCATGCGCTTGCCGCCCGCGCTCGTGATGTATTCGCTGATTTCCTTCATGCGGCTCACGCCGCTCGAAAGCTCATGGCGGATGCAGTCGTCGACGGCCTTCATGTCGGCGGCGATGGGAGAGAAAAGGCTGCGGATGAGCGCCTTCGGACAGGCGTTTGGAGCCGCGGCTGCGAAAGTGTTCTCGGACATGTCGAATCGAAATTGAGAAGAGCTGCTTGTCGGCCGGCCCCGCGCCGCGCGGGGACGGGCGGATGCTTGAGCGCGCCGCGCGTCAAGTATATCCGAGCGCTTCGCGCGCAGCCGCATGCAGAGTCGGCCGCATTGATTTTCGTGCGGGCTCGCGAGACGCCGAATTGCCGCAAGGCGGCGGAAATTTTAGAAAAATATGCTTCTTTTGCTTGACGCTGGAAAGGACGCGGCGCAAAATACCCATCTTTTCACGCATCGGGCGCGGCAAGCGCGTCTTTCGGAATCCCTCCGAGCGCGTCCGCGTCAAGTACAAAAAGGTCTCGCGCAAGGCATTCGAAGCCGGAAGCGGGACGGTGAGGTTCATAACATGTACGCTATCATCAAGACGGGCGGCAAGCAGTACCGCGTCAGCGTCGGCGATACGCTCAAGGTTGAGCTTCTTGGCGCTGAAGCCGGCTCCCAGGTTACGTTCACGGAAGTTCTCGCTGTGGGCGGCGAAGACGGCCTCAAAGTCGGCAAGCCCTTCGTCGAAGGCGCCGTCGTCACGGCTACCGTCATCGGCGACGGCCGCACGGCCAAGGTCCGCATCTTCAAGTTTCGCCGCCGCAAGCATTCCATGAAGTCGGGCGGTCATCGCCAGTGCTACACGGAAGTCAAGATCGATGCGATCGCGGCTTAATTTCTGCAATCCCTATTTTTGAAGAGCAAGCAAAATGGCACATAAGAAAGGCGGCGGCTCCACCCGCAACGGTCGTGATTCCAAGGCCAAGCGTCTCGGCGTCAAGGTTTTCGGCAATGCAGCGGTTTCGGCCGGCAGCATCATCGTTCGGCAGCGCGGCACGAAGTTCCATGCCGGCGACAATGTCGGCATGGGCAGGGACCACACGCTCTACGCCCTCGTTGACGGCGTTGTGAAGTTCGAAGTCGGGGGCGCCTTCAACCGCCGCTACGTCAAGGTTGAGCCGGCGCTCGCTTGATTCTCTCTGAAGAGAGCCGGCGGAGCATCGGCGTCCGGCGCAGGATCTCTCCGGAGATCCTGCCTGACCGATTCAGCGCAAAGCCCAGTGCGGATTTCGTGGTCCGGCTGGGCTTTCAATTTGTTCGAGCCACATTTCCTTCATTTCGAGGTTTCACCGTGAAATTTGTCGACGAAGCCAAAATCGAGGTCCAAGGCGGCAGAGGCGGCAGCGGCGCCGCGAGCTTCCGCCGCGAAAAGTTCATTCCGAAGGGCGGCCCCGACGGCGGCGACGGCGGCCGAGGCGGTTCGGTCTGGGCGGAAGCCGACCGCAACATCAACACGCTCGTGGACTATCAGTACACGAGGAAGTTCTTCGCCCCGAACGGAGAAAACGGCCGGGGTGCCGACTGCTACGGCGCGGGAGGCAGGGACATCGTGCTGCGCATGCCGGTAGGCACCGTGATCCGCGATGCGGACACGGGCGAAATCGTCGCCGACCTTGCTCATCACGGCGCGCGCCGGCTCTTGGCGCAGGGCGGCAGGGGCGGTCTCGGGAACCTTCACTTCAAGAGTTCCGTCAACCGCGCGCCTCGTCGGTTCACGCCGGGCGAACCGGGTCAGTACCGCTCGCTCGAGCTTGAGCTGAAGGTTCTCGCCGATGTGGGTCTCTTGGGCCGCCCGAATGCCGGCAAGTCGACTCTCATCGCCGCGGTGTCGAACGCGCGCCCGAAGATCGCCGACTATCCCTTCACGACGCTGCATCCGCATCTCGGCGTGGTGCGCGTCGGTCCCGAACAGAGCTTCGTCGTCGCCGACGTGCCGGGCCTCATTGAAGGCGCCGCCGAAGGCGCCGGTCTGGGGCATTTGTTCCTGCGCCATCTCTCGCGCACGAAGGTGCTTCTGCACGTGATTGATGCGGCGCCGCTCGATGAAGAGTCCGACCCCATCGTTGCCGCGAAGGCGCTTGCCGGCGAACTTGAAAAGTACGATCCGGCCTTGGCCGCGAAACCGCGCTGGGTGGTTCTGAACAAGATGGATCTCGTGCCTGAAGAAGAGCGCGAAGCGCTCGTCGCCAAGTGGCGCGGCGAGTTTGCCGTCGACGGCGAACCCGTTTACGCGATTTCGGCTGCGGCTCGAGAAGGCATAGACGCACTCGTCAAGGCGCTTGCTCGGAAGATCGACGACGAACGCCGCGCGGAAGCCGCATTCCTCGACGACGAACGCTTCAGGTCTGCAGAGACACGCGAACCGTACGATCCGGCCGCTTTCTAAGCAGGAGGCCGCGGGAATTTGATTCCCGTGCGGCAAAGCGCCGAGCGCTTCTGAGGATCGCCTGAAAAGCGGGGTCTTTTTTCTTTCCGCAAAGACGAAATTCTGGCTGGAACCCGCGCGGACGCGCTATTCTCGTAAGAGTCATCGTCACGATTTTTCGAGGTTTTCATGACGTCACTTCTTGAGCATGCCGGACGCATCGTCGTCAAGGTCGGCAGCGCGCTCGTCACGAACGACGGACGCGGGCTCGACGAGAATGCGATTGAGCGCTGGGCGACGCAAATCGCGTCGCTGCGCGCCAAAGGGCGCGAAGTCATTCTCGTGAGTTCGGGCGCAGTTGCCGAAGGGGTTCTGCGCCTCGGCTGGGAAAAGCGGCCGGCGCATCTTTATCAGCAGCAGGCGGCTGCGGCTGTGGGTCAGATGGGCTTGGCGCAGGCTTATGAAACGCACTTCCGCGCGCACGGCATCGGCACGGCTCAGGTGCTTTTGACGCATCAGAACCTCTCGGACCGCGAGCAGTATCTCAATGCGCGCATGACGCTCGTAGAGCTTCTGCATCTCGGCATTGTTCCGATCATCAACGAAAACGACACGATTGCGACGAACGAAATCAAAGTGGGCGACAACGATACGCTCGGCGCCTTGGTGACGAACCTCATCGAAGGCGACTGCCTCGTCATCCTGACCGACCAGCGCGGCCTCTACACGGCCGATCCCCGCTCGAACCCCGATGCCGAGTTCGTGCCTGAAGCAGAAGCGGGTGATCCGAAGCTTGAGAAGATGGCCGGCGGCGCGGCAGGCACGCTCTCGAAGGGAGGCATGATCACGAAGATTCTCGCCGCAAAGCGCGCTGCACGCTCGGGTGCGGACACGATCATTGCCTGGGGCCGAGAAGAAAACGTCCTCATCCGCCTGGCCGAAGGCGAAGCGATCGGCACACATCTGAAGGCTCCCGACTCGAAGCTCCACGCCAAGAAGCAGTGGATGGCCGATCAGCTGCGCTGCGCCGGGAAGCTCGTTCTCGACGACGGCGCTGCAGATGCGCTCTGCGCGCATCACACATCGCTTCTGCCCGTCGGCGTCGTCGACGTCGAAGGAAACTTCGTGCAGGGCGAAGTCGTTTCGTGCGTCACGACCGCGGGCAGGGAAGTCGCGCGCGGCCTCGTCAACTATTCGAGCGCCGACGCGAGGAGAATCTGCCGCTGCCGCACGGACGACATCGCGAGGAAGCTCGGCGCGTTCGCGAGCCCCGAGATGATTCACCGCGACAACATGGTCGTGCTTTAAGGGGCCTGAGGCGGCCGCTGCGCCTTTTCCCTGGCCTCTCCCTCCGAAGCCGTTGTCCTTTGACCGCAGGAAGCAGGCCGGACATTCTTCGTTCAGATTTGAGAAATTGTGCGTCGGCTTGCTGGAAAGCTCTGCAGGATGGAGCTTCAGGCGCTTTGATGCGGCTTGACGGCCGTGCCGAGGAGACGCTTCATTGCGTGCCGAACGGCTTCATTTTGCATTGACCGCATTGGTTTTCAATCATGCACGTACCGACGCTTCAGCAGGAAGGCATCCGTGCCTGGCTCCCGATCATGGGCCTTGCTTTCGCCGCCTTCGTCTTCAATACGTCCGAGTTTCTTCCTGTCGGACTCCTCCCGGAAATGGCCGAGAGCCTCGGAGAGACCGTTTCCTTCACCGGACTCGTCATCACGGGCTATGCTTGGGTGGTGGCGCTGATGTCGCTGCCTCTGACGCTTCTTACGGCGAAGCTTGAGCGCCGAAAGCTGCTTCTCGTCCTGCTGGCGGTCTTTGCCTTCTGCCACTTCGTCGTGATTTGGGCCGATTCGTTCGGGATGCTCTTTGCGGCCCGCATCGGCGTCGCGCTGACGCATTCGATTTTCTGGTCGATCATGACGCCGCTCGCCGCGCGCATGGCGCCCCGCGGAAAGCGCGCCTTGGGACTTGCGGCCGTCATGGGCGGCACGATCGTCGCGACCGTTCTGGGCGTGCCGATCGGCACGCAGCTCGGGCAAGCCTTCGGATGGCAGAAAGCATTCTTCATCATCGGCATCGGCGCGGCGTCGGTTTTCTGCCTCGTCTTCTTCGTGCTTCCGATCTGCACGAGCAGCCGCGCGGGGTCTCTGAAGAGCCTGCCCGTCATCCTGAAGCGCCCAGCGCTTCTGCAGCTCTACTTCATCACGGCCGCGACGGTGCTGGGCCAATTCACTGCGTATTCCTACATCAGTCCGATTCTTCAGCAAACAGGCGGCTGCAGCGAAGAGGACGTCGTCACGGTGCTTTTTGCCTTCGGCGTCGCCGGCATCATCGGCACGACGGCGAGTTCGAGGGCCGTAGACCGCTTCCCGTCGGGCGCGCTCGCGCTGCCGATGATTCTCATTGCCGCGTCGCTCTTCCTTCTTGCGCCGGCGTCGTCGAGCATCGCTTCGCTTCTGGCGCTCGCCGTCGTCTGGGGCGCGGCCATGACGGCCGTCTGCATGGCCTTTCAGACTGTTGTCCTCAATGCGGCGCCCGACGCAGCAGACATCGCAGCGTCGCTTTATTCTGGAATCTTCAATATCGGGATCGGCGGCGGGGCTTTCATGGGAAGCGCCTTGTCGCAGGCTTTCGGCTTCGAGTCCGTCGCATACGCGGGCGGCGCCATTGTGTGCGTGCCGGTGCTTTTGTGCTTCGCAGTCTTCCTGAAGACGGGCAGCGCCATTCTGCCCGTGCAGACGCGCCGAAGCATGACGGAAAGCAGTTGAGAGTGCAAAAAACTTTGCGGGCGAGTCGGTTTGAGACGGCTGATCGGCAAAGGGGATGAGGCGGTCGTCAAGCTGAACTGCAGGCTCTCCAAGAGCCGGCTTCCAGCAGGGAGACGGCCGCTTTCATTTCTGCGAGGCGT
>CAZUXQ010000022.1:0-11856 GCA_964624425.1 uncultured Sutterella sp. | reverse complement strand
CTGCCGGCGAACATCCTGTCCCAGTCGACGCCCAAAACTGCGTCCTTCAGCTGATCGATCGAGAAGCCGGCCGCATAAGCACCGCCCACCATCGAACCCATCGAAGTGCCTGCGACGACGTCGATCTTGATGCCAAGCTCTTCGAGCACCTTGATGACTCCCACATGCGCAAAGCCGCGCGCGCCGCCGCCCGACAAAACCAGCCCGATGCAGGGACGGCCTTCGGCCCTGCAGCGCGCCCTCACCTCGTCGGCCGTCTGCGCGGACGCGCTCCAAGACAAAAAGCCGACGGCGAGCGCCGCCAAAATCGGATATTTGCGACAATGCATGGCGAATCCAGTAGAACCAATAATGCTCAAGCCGCTAGACTAGCTGCCTCGCGCGGAAAGGCTTCCGACGCACAACAGCCAAAGTCTACGAGGTTTCGAATGCAGATTCTTCTCACAGGCGGCATGGGCTTCATTGGCTCGCATACCGCCGTAGCGCTTTTGAACGAAGGACACGACGTCGTTCTCTACGACAACCTCTCGAACGCCGATCCGAGCGTTGCCGAGCGCATCCGCGAAATCACCGGGAAGACGCCCGCGTTTGTCGAAGGCGACATCCGCGACGAAGCGCTTCTCGAACAGACGCTTCGCGGCTTCAAAGTCGACGCCGTCATCCATTTCGCCGGCCTCAAGGCCGTAGGCGAATCCGTCGAGAAGCCGCTTGAGTACTACGACAACAATCTGATCGGTTCGATCCGCCTCCTTGAGGCCATGAAGAAAGCAGGCGTCGCGCGCCTCATCTTCAGCTCCTCTTCGACCGTCTACGGCACGCCCGAACGCCTTCCGCTTACGGAAGACTGCCCGACGGGCAAGGCCGCGAATCCTTACGGCCGCACGAAGCTGCAGATCGAAGAAATTCTCGCCGACGTCTCGAAAGCCGTGCCGGAACTCTCCGTCGTGTGCCTGCGCTACTTCAATCCGATCGGCGCACATCCTTCCGGACTCATAGGCGAAGACCCGAACGGCATTCCCAACAACCTCCTCCCCTACATCGCCCGCGTCGCCAACAAGCGCCTCGACCATCTGAACGTCTTCGGCGGCGACTACGACACGCCCGACGGAACGGGCGTGCGCGACTACATTCACGTGATGGATCTGGCCGACGGTCATGCCAAGGCGCTCGGCTACGCCATGACGCATGCGGGCTGGATCGCCGTCAACCTCGGCTGCGGCCGCGGCTACAGCGTGCTTGAGGTCGTGAAGGCCTTTGAAAAGGCAAGCGGCCGTCCGGTGCCCTATCAAATCGTTCCGCGCCGCGCCGGCGACATCGCCGCCAATTGGTGCGATCCGACGCTGGCCGAAAAGCTTTTCGGCTGGAAGGCAAAGCGCGGCATCGACGACATGTGCCGGGATGCCTGGCATTTCGAAGAGACGCTCGCGAAGCGCAGGCAGGCGGCTCGAAAGTCGTCCGCAGGCGCAGTCGGTTCCGGGAAGGCCGAACGCCCGAATCTTCCGAAGCCGTAAGGCCGAAAAACCGTACTGATGAAGCTGTTCGCCTTCACTTTTTCGCGCTTTCCGAGCGGTTTGCTCCGACGGCCGCCTTCCTTGAGGCGGACCTCTTCATTTCCGCCGCTTCTTCGGCTCTTCCTTCGCGCCCCTCGAGCATCGCCCGCAGAAAGGGCCTCGTGACGCTCCGCGGGTCGCTCATGATTTCGGCGGGCGTTCCTTCGGCCACGATTTCGCCTCCTGCAGCGCCGCCTTCCGGCCCCATGTCGACGATCCAGTCGGCAGCCGCAAGCATGTCGAGGTTGTGCTCGATCACGAGGACGGTGTTGCCGAGCGCCGTGAGCTGACGAAAAACGTCCAGCAGCTGATCGACGTCCGCGAAATGCAGCCCCGTCGTCGGCTCGTCGAATATGTAGAGCGTGCGGCCGGTTTCCGGCCTGGCGAGCTCGGCCGCAAGCTTCACGCGCTGCGCTTAGCCGCCCGAGAGCGTCGTGGCGCGCTGTCCGAGTCGGATGTAGCCGAGACCCACCTTTTGAAGCGCTTCGAGCCTGCGCTTCAAAACCGGATAGGCATCGAACACCTCGACTGCATCGTCAGCGGTGAGATTGAGAACTTCGGCGATATCGAGGCCCTTGTACCTCACTTCAAGCGTTTCGCGGTTGTAGCGCTTTCCGCCGCAGACTTCGCACGTCACGTACGCGTCGGGCAGAAACTGCATTTCGACCTTGACGACGCCGTCGCCCTCGCAGGCCTCGCAGCGGCCGCCCTTCGAATTGAAGCTGAAGCGCTTTGCATCGTAGCCGCGCTCGCGCGACATCTGCGTCCGAGCGAAAATCTCGCGGACGGCGCCGAAGATTCCTGCATAGGTGGCTACGTTTGAGCGCGGCGTGCGTCCGATCGGACTTTGATCGACCGCAACAACCTTGTCGAAGAGCTCGATTCCGTCGATGCGCTCGAAGGGGAGCGCTTCGGCCTTCGCTCGATGATAGGCGGCGGCGAGAACCGGATAAAGCGTGTCGTTGACGAGTGAAGATTTTCCCGACCCGGAGACGCCGGAGACGACTGTGAGCTTCCCGGCCGGAAAGCGCAGATCCGCATTTTTGAGGTTGCGGCCCCTTGCGCCTGCAAGCGTGAACCACTCCTTATGCGATGCCGGATCGAAATCGCTCCGAAGCGTCTTCTCCTTCTTTCGCTTCAGGTATGCGCCGGTAAGCGAAGCGGCGCAGGCCGCCACCTCTTCGGGCGTGCCGCAAGCGACGACTTCGCCGCCGTGCTCGCCCGCGCCCGGCCCCATGTCGACGATGAAGTCCGCAGCGCGCACGACGTCTTCGTCATGCTCGACCACCACAACCGTATTGCCGAGATCGCGCAGTCTTTCCATCGTGCGGATCAAGCGATTGTTGTCCCGCTGATGCAGTCCGATGCTCGGCTCGTCGAGGACGTACATGACGCCCGCGAGGCTCGACCCGATCTGGCCCGCCAAGCGAATGCGCTGACTTTCACCTCCCGACAGACTGTCGGCCTTGCGGCCGAGCGTGAGATATCCGAGACCGAGTTCGCTCAAAAGCGCGAGGCGCGCTGAAATTTCATGGATGAGGCGTTCGGCCGCGACCGAAGATTCGCCCGCGAGGCTCAGCCGCTCGAAGTACGCTCTCAGATCGTCGATCGAAAGATTCGAGAGCTGATCGATGCTGCGCCGCTCGGCGCCTTCGCCGACATAAACGCATCTTGCCGCTTCGCACAGGCCGCTGCCGCCGCAGTCCGGACAGCGGACGGTCGAGCGGAAGCGCTCAAGAACGAGCTTCAAGGCATCGCTGGAGCTTTTCCAAAAGTCCCGCATCTCGGCAACGACTCCCGCAAAGGGCGGCGCAAGCGCGCGGGTTTCGTTGCTGCCGAAAAGGACGGCGCTGCGAACCGACTCGGGGAGCGACTCCCAAGGAGCATCCGCGTCCGCGCCGAGCGCGTCGAGAACATTCTTGATGCGCGCAAAGCGCCGCTCGTTCCTGGCGTCCCAGCCTTCGACGGCGCCTCGCCGGACAGAAAGCGCCGGAAAGTGCACGATCTTTTTCGGATCGAAATCCATTGCGGCGCCCGTACCCCTGCAGCGCGGGCAGCAGCCCTGCGCGCTGTTGGGCGTGAACATCCGAGGTTCGAGCGCGCCGACCGAATAGTCGCAGATAGGACAGGCGTATTTCGTCGAAAACGCAAGCTCCGTTTCGTCGTCCATGCCGAGAACGAGCACGCGTCCGCCGGCCAAGTCGGCCGCCGTCTGAAAGCTGTCGGCGAGCCGCTCGCGAATTTCCGCTCGCACGCGGACGCGGTCGACGACGACGGCGACGCGATGCGGCGCCTCCGCGCAGGCAGCGGCCTCGCCGGCGGATTCGAACTGCACGATCTCATCGTCGATGCGGCAGCGGCTGAAGCCCTTCATGAGCATCTGCTCGAAGAACGCCTGCGGCATCAGCTTCGGCTGCTGCGCAACAGGGGCGAGGATCATGACGCGCGAGCCTTCGGACAGCTTCAGCGTTTTGTCCACGATTGCCGCGATCGGCTCCGCGCGAAGCGGCAGATCGTGCGTCGAGCAGTAAGGCGTGCCCGCACGCGCGAAAAGAAGGCGCAGGTAGTCCGAGATTTCGGTTGCAGTTCCAACCGTCGAGCGCGGATTGCCGGAGGAACTGCGCTGGTCGATGGCGATCGCGGGAGAGAGCCCCTTGATTTCGTCGACGTCGGGATGCGGCATAAGCCGCAGGAACTGTCTTGCGTAAGCCGACAAGCTTTCGACATAGCGGCGCTGGCCTTCCGCATAGAGCGTGTCGAACGCCAAGGAGCTCTTTCCGGAACCGGAAAGCCCCGTAATCACGATGAGCTTTCCTCTCGGCAGATCCACCGACACGTTCTTCAGGTTGTGCGTCCGCGCGCCTCGAATTGAAATCTGCTCCATATAGCCGCATCCAGCCAGCATTAAGGATTTCGAAGAAAATTTTTACTATAACGAGAAAAGCCGCGCGCCGCGAACGTCCGGCGTGCGCTTCCCGGAAGCGGCGCCCGCACGAGCGGCCCCGATCCCGAACAACCTCTTTTCCAGTTCATGCCGACCGCCAGCCGCGCTTCAGCATTTCGGATGACGCCGACGGAACGCCGCGCGAGCATTTCGCTCGCAGGCGTCTTCGCGCTGCGAATGCTGGGCCTTTTCGTGATCCTTCCCGTCTTCTCCGTCTACGCGCGCCGTCTGCCGGGCGGCGAAAGCGAATTCCTCGCCGGCGCCGCGCTCGGCATCTACGGCCTTGCCCAAGGCATTCTTCAGATTCCGTACGGCATCGCGTCGGACCGCATCGGCCGCAAGCCCGTCATCATCGCCGGGCTCGTCATCTTCGCGCTCGGCAGCTTCATCGCAGCCTTCTCGAACACGATCTGGGGCGTAATGCTCGGACGAATGATTCAGGGCTCGGGAGCAGTTTCGGCGGCCGTCACGGCCCTCATTTCGGACTCGGTGCGCGAGCAGGTTCTCGCGAAGGCCATGGCGATGACGGGCGCTTCAATCGGCTTCACGTTCGCGCTTTCGCTCGTCGTCTCGCCGCCGCTTGCGCGGCTCGTCGGCGTCGACGGCCTCTTCTTCCTCACCGGCCTGCTTGCAGCGGGCGCCATTCTCGTCGTGAAGCTTCTCGTTCCCGAAGCGCCGCCGGCCGCCGCCGCTCGAAGAAAAGCCGAACGCCGGCCGTGGACGAGCATTCTGACGGATCCGCAGCTCCTCCGCCTCAACATCGGCATCTTTGCGCTGCATGCGTCGCTGACGGCCGTCTTCGTCGGCGTCCCGACGCGCCTCGCATCGCTCGGACTCCCATCCGAACATCATTGGCGCATCTACCTTCCGGCGGTTCTGATCGGCTTCGCCTTCATGGCGCCGCCTCTTGCCTGGGGCAGCCGCAAGGGCAGAAGCGCCGCCGTTCTTCGCGTTGCGAACGCGGTTCTCAGCCTCCTCTTCATCGGCCTCATTCATTCGGTTTGGGGGGAGGGATTGCCTTCCTGCTCGCGCTCTTCTTCATATGCTTCAACGTTCTCGAAGCGGCGCTTCCGGGACTTGTTTCGAGGACTGCGCCCAAGGCAGACAAAGGCCTTGCGCCCGGCATCTACAACACGACGCAGAACCTGGGCCTTTTCATCGGCGGCGCTCTCGGCGGATGGCTCGGGCAGCACTGCGGGCCCGCAAGCGTGTTCATCGCCGCGGCTTTTGCTATGCTTCTCGCGTTCGCTTCATCGATTGGCCTTAAGAAGCCGATCCGGGCGCCGCACATCCCCGGCGAAGCCCTTGAAGTCTGATTCGCCTTTGGTCTTTTCAATTTGTTTGGGTTTTGATTATGGCTTCCGTCAATAAGGTCATTCTCCTCGGCAATCTCGGCGCGGATCCCGACGTCCGCTACTCTTCGGACAATTCCAACGCCATCGCCTCGCTTTCGATCGCCACGAACCGCCGCTACCGCAACCGAGACGGCCAGCTCGTTTCCGAAACGGAATGGCACCGCGTCGTGCTTTTCAGCCGTCTCGCCGAAATCGCCAAGGACTATCTGCGCAAGGGCCGTTCGGTCTACATCGAAGGCCGCCTGCGCACGCGCAAGTGGACCGATCAGCAGGGAATCGACCGCTACACCACCGAAATCATCGGCGAAGCGATGCAGCTCCTCAGCGGCCGCGACGACGGCATGGGCGGCGACGGCTTCGAATCCCGTCCGCGTCCTGCTCCTCAGCCGGCCGCCGCTTCCCCTGCCGCGACCTCTTCGCCCATCGATCAGCTCGACGAAGACATTCCGTTCTGAACCGCGCCTTCTCCAAGAGTCCGAAGCCCCGCAGCGATCCGAAAATCCTGCGGGCTTGCGCCTCAAGCGTCAAGGCTTCTCGCTGCGCACGGCGTCCATCGAGTCGAGACTCGCCGGGAAAAGCCGAAAGCAGCGAGAGACGCTGAAGGCGAGGATGTCGACGCTCGAAATTGAAAAATGAAGGAGGGCTTGGTCCGTCATGCGGCAGAACGTTCCGCAAGGCCGCGAATGCAGCCGCCGAACACACGGACGTCAGCGCGTCGACGCGGAGCCCGCAGAAGCGTCTCGCGCCCGAATGTTCCGGCGGCGAGGCGAACGCTGTTTTTTCGCGTTCGCTCCTTCACGGACGCGGCATGGCGATCACGATGCCGAGCCGCCTGCGAACGGACTCGCGAAGACGCGTCTGAGCAAGGGCGCCGCCCTGCATTGCCCGAACTGAAAGACTGAAGCTGCAGGATGGCCGGGAAGAGTCCTCGGCAGGCCTCTGCAGAAGGCATGGCAGACATCCAGGCAATGCGCCGCCGGCCGTCAAGGGCTATTGACGCCTGATCCGCCGTTCCTGCAACGCGCCTTGCCGCCCCTCTTCGAGGCCTGCTTCCTCTTCTTTCGGCGTTCTTTTGCCGGCCGCATTTTCCCGCGGCTTTCGGGCATTGAAGAATGTCTGCAAAGGCTCGCGGCGAATAGATGCGGAAATGCGGCGAATCCCATTTTTGTTAAGATGATGCGGATCTTTTGTTTTGCATCAGGAAGCTCAGCAATGCTTAAGCTCGCTCGCCGGATTCTGATTGTTGACGATGACGTTGAACTCGCAACGCTTCTCGTGGACTACCTCACGCTCGAGGGATTCCAGACAGTCTCGGCGCACAATGGACCCGACGGGCTGGAGCTTCTCGAAAAGGAAGACTTCGACCTCGTCGTTCTCGACGTGATGATGCCCGGCATGAGCGGCGTCGAAGTACTGCGCACGATACGGGAGCGCAGCCATATTCCGGTTTTGATGCTCACTGCGCGCGGCGCCCCCGTCGACCGAATCGTCGGCCTCGAGCTCGGCGCCGACGACTATGTGCCGAAGCCCTGCCCGCCGCGCGAGCTCGTCGCGCGCATCAACGCGATTCTTCGCCGCTCCGCCCGCATCGAGCCGGCCGCCGCGCCGCTCGCGGTCGGCCCGCTCACGATCGACTCGAGCCAGCGCACGATCAAATCGGCCGGGAATCCCATCGAACTGACGAGCACCGAGTTTTCGCTCTTCGAGCTTCTGGCCCGCCATGCCGGCAAGCCCGTTCGCAAGGACGACATCTACCCGAAGGTTCTCGGCCGTCCGATGGGGCCTTTCGACCGCGCCGTCGACGTGCACGTTTCGTCGATCCGCCGCAAGCTCCTCGACGCAGTCGGCAAGGCCGTCACCATCGACAGCATCCGCGGCGTAGGCTATCAGCTGATCGTTCATCCCGCGCGCCGGCCTGAGGCCGGCGGCAAATAGCGGCCCTCGTCCCGCAAGGAAATCCTCATGGCGCGCTTGGAAGGGTTGCGTGCGCTTTTCAACAGTCTTTTCTGGCGCTTGTTCTCCG
Organism: uncultured Sutterella sp.; assembly: GCA_964624425.1. GTDB lineage: Bacteria > Pseudomonadota > Gammaproteobacteria > Burkholderiales > Burkholderiaceae_F > Sutterella. Next base: position 3,984 of record CAZUXQ010000022.1, on the reverse strand, counting down.
GCCTCATCGCCATCATTCTGATTACGGGCGTGCTCGTCTGGGGCGCCGCCTACATCATGCAGTCGCGCGCGATCGAACGCCTCGAAGGCACCCTCGACCAGCGCTTCTGGGCAAGACGCAGCATCGAAGCGGCGCTTGCGATCGAAAAATTTGCAGGCAAGGATGCGCTCGTGAGCTTCCTGCAAAGCCCGAGCAACAGCATCATGCCGGTCTTCGTCATGGACAAGAACGGCACGGAACTGAGCGGCCGAGAAGTGCCCGAACGCGCCAAGGAAATTCTTCTTTCGTCCAGCTCCGGCGAACCCGCAAATGCAGTCTCCGAGCGCCTCCCGAACAACGCCGTCCGCGTTGTTGAAATCGACGGCAGCCCTCATTTCGTCTTCGCCGCTCGAACCGAAATGAAAATGCCTCCCATTCGGATGCTCCTTCCGATTCCCTTCCAAGGACGCTTCCCCGCGCACGCCGCCGTCGCGTCCATTCTTCTTCTCGCCTTCATCGTCGCCTGGATTCTGGCGTCTTTCTACACGAAGCCCCTCAGACGCCTCGACGCGGCCATGCGGCGCTTCGGCGCAGGCGACCTCTCGACGCGCGCCGTCGGCCGCATCGGCCGCGCGCACACGGAAGTCATCGCGCTCGCCGAACGCTTCGACGAAGCTGCCGCACAGATTGAAAAGCTCATCAACCGGCAAAGAACGCTCTTTCACAACGTGAGCCACGAAGTGCGCAGTCCGCTCGCGCGCATTGAGGTCGCTCTCGACCTCGCTCGGCTCGCCCCCGACCGCATCCCGACCAGCCTCGACCGCATTGAAAAGGAAGTGAAGGAAATCGACCGCCTCATTGAGTCGCTCCTGACTTATGCGCGCATCGAAGGCGCCGTTCAGCTCGAGCTTGAGCCGATTCAAGTCGAGAGCCTCATGGAAGAAATCTGCGACGCGGCGGCCTACGAGGCGCAGAACCGCGGCATCCGCATCACCGTCGAAAATGAGCTTCCGGCCGGCTGTTCCGTTCCGCTCAATGCCGGCGCCATGAAAAGCGCGCTCATGAACGTTTGCAGCAACGCGCTCCGCCATACGCCCGAAAACGGAACGATTACGCTCGGCATGCGCATCAAGGAGAATTGGCTGCACCTCACCTGCACGGACGAAGGTCCGGGCGTCGCGCCCGAAGAACTTTCCTCTCTCTTCGCCCCCTTCGTGCGCGGCAGCAAGGAGCGCACCGGCACGGGCTTCGGACTCGGACTCGCGATCGTCAAGTCTTCGATCGAGGCGCAGCGCGGCCGCGTCGACGTCCGCAACATCGAGCCTCACGGCCTCGAATTCGACCTTCAGGTGCCGCTCTCAGAAAAAGACGGCGGCAAATCAAAGCCTCGAACACCCAAGGCGTGATGCAGGGAGCCGGCAACCTGCCGAATCTTGTTCCGCGCGGATGAAAAAAGCGGAAATCGTCCCCGAAGAACCGAACTTTCCGCCCCCGCAATTTTTCTATTTTCTTCCTTTTTCGGCGCGGATTCAAAGGCGGCGAATCAAGTTCTCGACATACATCAAACGGCCTTCGCGGCAAGCCGCCCGCGAAGGCCGCGAAGCGCAGAATAGTTCAATCGCAAACCCAGACCTGCATGAAGAGGCGGATATGAGCAACTATTCCACAGAAAACCTTCGCACCGTAGCGCTGGTAGGGCATGGATCCTGCGGCAAAACAACCCTGATCGAGGCCATGCTCTACCGCTCCGGAATGATTCCCGAGCTCGGCAGCGTCGAGCGCGGCAGCACGATGTGCGACAACGATCCTCTTGAAAAGCAGGTTCAGCACTCCATTCGTCTGGCCGTCGCGCACATCGATACGGCCATGGCCGACCTGACTCCGATCCGAATCCACGTTCTCGACACCCCGGGATACGCCGACTACCTCGGACAGGATCTCTCCGCTCTTGACGCCGTCAAGTCCGTCGCTGCCGTCATCGACGCGACGAAGGGACCCGAACTCCTGACGATCCGCATGATGAAGGCGGCCGCAGAGCGCAGGCTCTGCCGCATGATCGTCGTCAACAAGGTCGACGCCCCGGACGTCGACCTCGAGGCGCTTCTCGAACAGCTGCGCGAAACGTGGGGTCCGGGCGTTCTTCCGATCAATCTGCCGACGAAGAACCGCACCCGCGTAATCGACTGCTTCGACCGCGACGAAGGCGAATCCGACATCATGAGCGTCGAAGAAGTGCATCGCGCCTTCATCGAGCGCATCGTAGAAGAAGACGACGAGATGCTTGAAAAGTACCTTGAAGAAGGCAGCGTCGACCCGCGCCTTCTGCATCCGCTCGTCACAAAGGCCCTGCGCGAAGGCCACGTCATCCCGGTCTGCTTCACGTCTGCGAAGAACCTGATCGGCATCCGCGACTTCATGAAGGTGATCATCCGCCATCTTCCGAGCCCGGCCGAAGCCAATGAAGCGCTCTTCCTCAATGCCGACGGCACTCCTTTCAAAACTGTTCCGGACAAGAACCTGCCGCTCATCGCGCAGGTCTTCAAGATCGTCAACGATCCGTACATCGGCAAGATCGGCGTCTTCCGCGTCCATCAGGGCATGCTCGCGAAGGATGCGGTCTTCTACGTCGACGACGGCAAAAAGAGCGTCAAGGCCGCTCACCCGCTGATTCTCCAGGGCAAGAACACGGCCGAAACCGACTCGCTCTGCCCGGGCGACATCGGCGCGCTCGCCAAGATCGACGAACTGCGCTACGGCTCGATCATTCACTCCGCAGCCGACCTCGCCGGCGTTCACATGCGCCCGATCAGCTTCCCGAAGCCGATGTACGGCCTCGCCGTGAAGCCCGCCCGCCGCGGCGACGAAGGCCGCATGAGCGAAGTGCTCGCCAAAATGCAGTCCGAAGACCCGACGCTTTCCGTCGAACATGACAGCGTGCTCAACGAAACGGTCATCCGCGGTCTTACCGACATGCATCTGCGCTCGGTGCTCGAGCGCATGAAGGTCAGCTTCAAGCTCGAAGTCGAAACCGCCGCGCCGTCGATTCCGTACCGCGAAACCATTTCGGCCGGCGCCGAAGGTCATGCCCGCCACAAGAAGCAGACGGGCGGCGCCGGTCAGTTCGGCGAAGTCTATCTTCGCGTCGAACCGCTGCCGCGCGGCGCGGGCTTCGAATTCGTCGACCAAGTCAAGGGCGGCGTCATCCCGTTCAACCTCATCCCGGCCGTCGAAAAAGGCGTGCGCGAAGTGCTCGACTCGGGCTACGTCGCCGGCTACCCGATTCAGGACCTCCGCGTGATCGTCTACGACGGCAAGAGCCATCCGGTTGACTCCAAGGAAGTAGCATTCGTCGCCGCAGGCCGCAAGGCCTTCCTCGACGCGCTCGCCAACGCGAAGCCTCAGGTTCTCGAACCGATCGTTCGCGTTGAAATCACGGCGCCCGAAAGCTATATGGGCGACATCGCCGGCGACTTGGCCGGCCGTCGCGGTCAGGTTTCCAACACCGAGTCGCTCCCGGGCGGCATCATGGAAATCACCGGCATCGTTCCGCTTGCAGAACTCGAAGACTATGCGACGCGACTGCATGCCGTTACTCAAGGCACCGGCTCCTGGAGCATGGAATTGGACAGCTACCAGCCGATCCCGGCTCAGAAGCAGGCCGAACTCGCTTCGAAATTCCTGCGCAAAGACGAAGACGACTGATTCCCCAGTCGTCGAGGCCGCCCGCAGAAGAAACCGGGGAGGCCGAAGCCTCCCCGCACATTTGCTGTCGGAACGGATGCGAAGCGGTCAGAAGAGATAGTTCGCGTTGAACCAGCCGATGACGCCTTCGCGCTGGCCGACGTAGCCGGTCACCGCCACGTCGAAGAGCCAGTGCGGATCGGCCGCGTACTTCGCGCCGATCTCAAAGACGCCCGTGTCGCCCTTGAGCGAGCGTTCATGCAGCGAGTAGGCGCTGCTGCCGTGGAGGTGTCCCCAGCCGAACTGCGCGAACATGTCGCCGAT
>CAZUXQ010000021.1:6171-11865 GCA_964624425.1 uncultured Sutterella sp. | reverse complement strand
CTTTGGCAGTGTTTGAGCAGTCTGCCGCGGGAAAGAAACATCCGACCGCTGCGCAATCCCGGAGCCCCGCCCGGGCTCAAGCGGCGCCTTTTTTCAATTCCCGCCGGAGATCAGGGCATTGATCTATGCGGCTGGCCAACTGCATCGAGGGACTTAATCGCGGCATAAGAAAGGTCGTTGAGACGCGCTCGCTGTTCCCCAATGAGGAAGCGGCGCAGAAGCCGCTCGATTCCTGCATGGGCGCTTCCGCTCAGCCGTCGATGCGGTTCCGCCTGCAATGCCCGCAATGTTCCGGCCAATTCTCCCGTCCCGGCTGGAGGCGCAGGAGAAAAGATCGATTTTTCCCCAATCGTCCGACTTCCAAACTCAGATCCAAAGCGCCGCCGCAATGCCCTGACGACGGTTGGGCCGGCATCCCTAATCCTCAGGGACAGCCTGAAGCTCGGAGCTGAAGACAGCCCGGACGGCAGCGTCAGTCTGCGAGATGGACGAAGACGAGAATCCCCATCATTGCGAAGGCAAGCGCGGTCTTGACGGCCATGGCGGCCGCCATGCCGATCCAGGCCGCGACGCCGACGCGCCCTGCATGCATGAGGCTGCGCCCGGCGCAAAGCTCTCCCGCAACTGCGCCCGCGAGCGGCATGAAGAGGATTCCGAAAAGCCCCATGAACATCCCGAGCGCCGTGCCGATCAAGGAGCCGATGATGCCGGCTTTCGAAGCTCCGGCTTTCTGCGCGCCCGCCGTCTGCGCGACAGCATCGACGAGAACGCCGACTGCGGCGAGCACGGCAAGGAGCGCAATCGTCTTCCAGCCGACGATCTCGTAGTCGCCCGCCAGACCGATCAGCCACGCGCCCGCCGCGATCATCGGAAGCCCCGGGATCGCCGGAATGATCGTGCCCGCAAAGCCGAGCGCGATGAGCGCCAATGCGCTCGCCCAGCAGCCTGCGGCGAACCAGTCAAACGCCGTCAGCCATTCCATGCGTCGTCTCCGTTCGATGCTTCTTCGATCCCGCTACTCCTCGATGCCGCCCCAGTAGCCTTCGTCGGCCATCGGCTCGAAGCGCGTGTTGCCGCCCAAGAAGGTCATGCGCAGCGTGCCGATAGGGCCGTTCCGCTGCTTGGCGATGATCACTTCGGCGAGGTTCTTGTCGGGCGTGTCCTTGTTGTAGACCACGTCGCGGTAGATGAACATGATGATGTCCGCATCCTGTTCGATGGCGCCCGACTCGCGAAGATCCGACATCAGCGTACGGCGGTCGGCGCGGCTGTCGACGCCGCGGTTCAGCTGCGAAAGCGCAATCACGGGAACGGAAAGCTCCTTCGCGAGCGACTTGAGCCCGCGGGAGATTTCGGAAAGCTCCTGCGAACGGTTGTCGCTCGAGCGCCCCGATCCCTGCATGAGCTGCAGATAGTCGACAACGATGAGGCCCAAGGGACCGGCCTGATTCACAAGACGGCGCGCGCGGCTCGAAAGCTCCGAAATTGTAAGGCCCGGCGTGTCGTCGATGAAAATGGGCTTGTTTTCAAGGCGGTGAAGCGCCGCCGTAAAATTGTCCCAGTCTTCGTCGTCCAAGCGCCCCTTTCTCAATTTCTGCGCGTCAATGCGGCCGATCGAGGAGACCATGCGCTGCGCGAGCTGCTCGCCGCCCATTTCCATCGAGAAGACCGCAACGGGCAGTTCCTGATCGACGCCGATGTTTTCGGCGATGTTGATCGCGAGCGACGTTTTGCCCATCGAGGGACGGCCGGCGATGATGATGAGGTCGCCGCGCTGCAGACCCGCCGTCACGTTGTCGAGATTGCGGTACCCGGTCGAAACGCCGGTGACGCTCGACGACGATCGGTTGTTGTAGAGCTCGATGATGCGCTGCGAGACGTCGCGCACAAGGGCCGCCATCGGCTGGAAGCCTCGCTGGCCTCGCGAATTGCGCTCGTTGATTGCAAGGACGAGCTTTTCGGCTTCGTCCAGAATTTCGCGCACTTCGCGTCCTTCAGGCGCGAGCGCATTCGTCACGAGCGTGTCGCCCACAGCGACGAGCTGGCGCAGCACCGACATGTCGCGCACGATTTCGGCATAGCGGCGGATGTTCGCGGCCGACGGCGTATTCGTCGCAAGCTCCATCAGATAGGGCATGCCGCCTACTTCCGCATCGAGACCCGAATTCTTCAGATCTTCGAAAACAGTGACGCAGTCCGCAGGCTGGCCGCGCTGAATGAGCTTCGCGACGCTCTCGTAGATGCGGCGGTGGTCGAGTCGGCAGAAGTCGTCCGGACGAACGATGTCGATGATGCTGTCGAGAGCCGAATTGTCGACCATGAGGCCGCCCAAAATCGACTGCTCGCTCGCGACGCTTTGAGGCGGCCGCCTTACCGCAGCGGCCGCTTTGTCGGAAATGTCGGGAACCAAATCAGCAGACATGGCAGGAAGAAGAAAAAGGTCGAAACAGCGAAGCGCAAGACTCTAGCAGAAGTCTGCCGGATCGTTTTCGACCGAGCTCAAGAAGGAGAATCTCCCTTCCGAAGTACGCGCGCCGCTCTCTGGAAAGCGCAGTCGCGAAAGCCGATCGAACTATTAATCGAGCTTTTGTTTGCGGTCGTTTGCCGTCGTTTTCTCAAGACCCGGAATCTTCCTATTCGGCCCCAAAAAAACGACAGCAAACAAGCCGCCGGTTAATAATATGCCTGCCGTAGGCGATTCAGGCTAGAAATCATCTTTGAAATTTGATTGCAAAATCAGGAGATTATTTCGATGTGCACCACAGTCATCGTCGGCAAAGCAGCATCCAAAACAGGACGAGTGATCGTCGGCCACAATGAGGACGCCGGCGGCCGCGTCATGCACCAGCAGTTCTTCTGCCCTGCCGCAAAGCACGCTGAAAATGAATGTCTCGAAGCCGAACCAGGCCGTGCCAGAGTGCCCCAAGCGCCTGAGACGCTTGGAACCTACTGGTCGAACATGCTTCAGATTGACGGATCATCCTTTGACCAGGGCCTTGCCAACGATGCCGGCCTCGTCTTCTGCTCCAACGGCGGAGGATCGTCCTTCGACGGCGACGATCCTGATGAAGCCTCGCTCGGCCTCAAGGAAGGCGGCGTCGGCTTTCTCCTTCGCCGCGTCATGGCGGAACGCGCCCGCACCGCCCGCGAAGCCATTGAGATTGCGGCGAAGCTCATTGACGAGTACGGCTATTTCGGAGCAGCCAGAAACTACACTGCGGCCGACCACAATGAAGCTTGGTGCCTCAACGTCGTGAAGGGTCATCACTATGTCGCAAAGCGCATTCCGGACGACAAGGTGATGCTCATCTCCAACATGCTCGCCATCCGCAGCGTCGATCTGAACGACAAGGAAAACGTGATTGCAAGCCCCGACCTGATTGAGCATGCGATCAGAAAGGGCCGCTACGTTCCGAAGAAGGAGAGCGACTACAGCGACTTCGACTTTGCGGCCGCGTACCAGAGCGACGAAAACCGTCATGCTCCGACGAAGTCCGTCCGCATGCGCCTCGGCTGGTGGGCTGTCACAGGCGTGCACTACGACGATGAACTTCACTATCCCGAAGTCCTGAGTCCGAAGGAGCCGATGGGCGTGGACGATGTGAAGGCGGTGCTTCGACTCACCTGCTACGAAAGCTATGCAAAGCGGGGCGACGGACGCGAAGACGCCTTTCACGCTTCGGCCCGTGATATTTCCCGTTCGCAGACCCGCGAATCCTGGGTGGCCGACCTCGCGGAAGATCCGGTCTTCCTCACGCTCTGGCGGCTCTCGAGCTATCAGGACGTCTCTCCCTATATTCCTTGGTTCCCGGCTTCCGGCGTGATTCCGGAAGGGTATCAGTGGATGACGCTCGACGAGGCCCGGAAAAATCACTTCCATCTCGATCCCAAATACCTCGACTACGATCTTGCAAAAAGCTACTTCGTTTACGCCACCATTGGCGAACTCACGAATTTCAACCGCGGGCTTATTCCCGGCATCGTGCGCGCGCAGACGGCTTTTGAAGCAATGATCCAGGGCGAATATGAAAAGATGATGGAAGACGCCCGGACTCTTCCTTCGGAAGAAGCGAAGCAATTCCTCGGGAACTTCACTGCCCGTCTCTGCAAGGAAGCCGACCGGAAGTGGGCGTCGATGCTCAAGCAGATCAGCCGACGGACGATCTGCGTTGAAGCGGAGGAACTCAGCATCTCGGCTGAGGATGAAGACGTCGAAGTGGTGCTCTACGGCAGTCCCGAATTCGACGTGACGGAACTCGACCTCGATACGGTCTTCTGGAGTCTCGGCTTCACGGGAAAGAAGGAAAGCGTCAACGCCCCGGCGCGCCCCGTCGGCTGCGCCTTCTCCGACACGAACGGCGACGGCTTCATGGACTGCATTCTCACCTTCCGGGCACATGACGTCGCGCAGTTCGGCATCCCCGGCACTCTCACGGATACGTATCTGAGGGGCTACTGCGGGTGCCTGCGCTTCGTCGCGATGGATACCGTGCGCTTCTCTGCTTGACTGCCGCCGACGGCGGCATCCCTTCCTCCCCGAAAAAGCGGGCCCCTTTCGGGTCCCGCTTTTCAGGTGCTCGGAATCTTTCTCAGCTGATGAAGCAGAGGAAGACGAGCACTGCGACATTCACCGGAAGCGAACGCTTGATCACTTCGATCGGCGAAACCTTGGCGATGCCGGCGATGATGACGCCGGCGGCAATCGGCGAGGAGACGCGGCCGAGCGTGGCCGACACGATGGCGAGGCAGCCGAGATCGGGAATCGTCATGCCGAATTCCGGAGCGTGCGGCGTCACGGCTTCATTAAAGGCGAAGCCCGCAACGTCGCCCGATCCCGTCATGATGCCGAGCGTCATTGGGCCGATGGCGGCGCGCATGCCCGAGAGCGAGGAGATGGATCCCGTCACGATCATGCAGCAGGGAAGAAGCAGAACGCCGAGCTTGTTGAGCGGCTTCGTCAGAAGAGAAACCAGATGAAGATCGCACTTCGTGATGCTCATCGTCGCTGCAAAGCCCATCGACGAGCAGATCACGATGATGAGCGAGCTGTTGGTCATTGATTTATCGAACTGAGCGAAGGCCTCCATCGGGTCCAACGCCAGAACCGTCATGATGAGGCCGGAGGTCAGAAGCACCAAGCGGCACGGACGGCGCTCGCCTTTCCGCAAGAGGTCTCCCCACCCCAAATCTCTTCACAGGCGGCATGAACGATCACGGCGTTTATGAGTGCCTCTCCGTCACTGGCTTGCAAAAGGCCCTGACAATGGACATCATGCTCGCGAAGATGTCGGCGGAAGTGAAGAGTCTCGACTGATCCCGACCGTCTGACGGTCATCCGGAACCCCGAAGGCGAGAACCTCTCCCTCCGGGGTTTTTTGTTCGCGGAACATCTTCCTATAGAATGAGAGCTTCCCGCCGCAGTCTCGAGGCCATGTCGTTGTTCTCCTGTCCTTGTCAAGAAGCCGTCGCCCGGGAGGTTCATCTCTCGAACCCCTGCTTTATCTCGGATCTTCACCTCAATGCCCAGAATACCCGCGAAACGGATTTTTTCGACCGCTTTCTTGAAGAAGCTGCCAGTTCCTACGATGAACTTCTGATACTCGGAGACTTTTTCGACTACTGGGTCGGGGACGATGCAAGGAGTTTGGCGGATGCGGTTGCCGATCCGCTCCGGAAATTCGCTTCGACAAAGCA
>CAZUXQ010000021.1:0-6161 GCA_964624425.1 uncultured Sutterella sp. | reverse complement strand
GCAGGTCTATATCATGCACGGGAACCGCGACTTCATGATCGGCCAGGACTTCTGCCGGGACGTCGGCGCCGAACTTCTGGCGGATCCTGCAGCAGCCGTCGCGGGACCCCTCCGGATCCTTCTCTCTCACGGCGACGCCTGGTGCATCCGCGACACCGATTATCAGAAGATCCGCCGAAGAGTCCGGAGCTTCTGGTGGCAGTGGCTGATGATGAGGCTTCCCCTGAAGCGCCGTCTCGGCTATGCGGAAAATGCCAGGCGCCGCTCCAAGAAGAGCAAGGGGAAGAAGGATCCTTCGAGGATGGACGTGGATGCGGAAGTCGTCGCGAAGGCCGCTTCCGAACAGCAAGCCTCAATCGTCATTCACGGCCATACGCATCAGCCGGGCATCTATCGCCTGAACGATTTGGCGAGCCGTCTGGCACTCCCCGACTGGAAATTTTCGGAAGACGCGCCCCTTCGCGGCGGCTACATCGCGATTGAAAACGGCGCGCCGAAATTTTTTGATTTTGCGTGACGAATTCTTCTCGAGAAGCGCTTCCTTCACCGGTCAGAATCGGCAAAGGAGACCGAGGGATCGAAAGTCGCCGCGCTGTCCTCCGGCGCAAGCTCGAAACCGAACTCCCAGAAGTTATTGGCAAACCGCCCATTTACCATCGTTTTCATGACCGAATAAGGGCATTGCAGCTCTTAAGACAGCGGCAGCAAACAAATGCTCGTCAATAACGCATGCGGACGAATTCGTGCGGCGGAGGCCGTCGGCGATTTTTCCTGCTCTCCATTGAGATCCCGCCAATCCCAAAAAGTCGGAAGAGAGCAAAAAAAAGGACCCCGCCAAGAGAGTCCCTTTTTCGTTGGCGGAGCGTCCCGGCGGGACGCTCCAAGCTGTCTTCGAAAGGCCAGAAATTAGGCTTCCGGAACAACCTTCACCGTGACGTCGGCCGTAATGTCGGAGAGCAGGCCGATCGTGATCACGTAGTCGCCAGTAGCCTTGATGGCGCCGAGCGGCGTACGAACCTGCGACTTCTTGATCTGGAAGCCGAGCTTGCCCACTGCTTCAGCGATGTCTGCGTTCGTGACGGAGCCGAAGAGACGGCCGTCGACGCCGCACTTGCTGGTGATGACGATCTCCCTGCCGTTGAGCTGAGAGGCAACTTCCTGAGCCGCAGCGACGCGTTCGGCCTGAGCCTTTTCGAGCTCGGCGCGGCGAGCTTCAAATTCGGCGACGGCCTGCTTCGTGGCGCGCTTGGCGTGGCCCTGCGGGATGAGGAAGTTGCGGCCGTAGCCGTCCTTCACCTTGACGATGTCGCCGAGGTCGCCGAGATGCGCAATCTTTTCGAGCAGAATAACTTGCATTTGATACTCCTCTCAGCGATTACTGGTTGTCCGTATACGGGAGAAGGGCCAGAAAGCGGGCGCGCTTGATCGCCGTGTCGAGCTGACGCTGGTAGTGCGCCTTCGTTCCCGTAAGGCGAGCCGGCATGATCTTGCCGTTTTCCTGAATGAAGTCGCGAAGCGTTTCGACATCCTTATAGTCGATCTGCTCAACGTGTTCGGCCGTGAAGCGGCAGAACTTCTTGCGCTTGAAAAGCGAATTTTGCTGGTTCGAACGGCGGGGCTTGCCCTTGCCCTTAGCACCAAAAGCCATGTTGATGACTCCTTAATTGAATTCCGTAATGTGGACGATGAGATGCCGGCTCTTCTTCGATCTCGGCGCGAGAAATCCTTTGATTCGGATCTCTTCGCCGAGCGCCATGCCGTTGAGCTTTCTTGCCGTCTCGGCATAGGAAACGGCCGAAAAGTCAAATTCAAGCGTTCGCGCGATTCCGGCCTCAGCAAGCTGCGCGCGATGGTGGAAGGTTCCCTCGAAAACCTCGAGGCCGGCGGGCGTATAGCGCACTGCCTCGCGTCCAATCATCGTTCCGGAAATTTCGATGGCGTTCACGCTTTCCTTATCGCGGCCGGCCTTGCGCATCAAGCTGCGCGCGCCAGCGCATCCATCAAATTAGGCCTGAGCGGCGGCTTCAGCAGCGGCCTTTTTGGCTTCTTCCTTTTCGACGACCTTCATCATCGGAGAGGGAGCCGTTTCGGCATGCTTCGTCTTGACCGTGAGGTGGCGAAGAACCGCGTCGTTGAAGCGGAAGCCGTTCTCGATTTCGGCGAGCGTTTCGCGGCCGCATTCAATATTGAGAAGCACGTAGTGAGCCTTCACAAGCTTTTCGATCGGGTAGGCGAGCTGACGGCGGCCCCAGTCTTCAATGCGATGGATCTTGCCGCCCTGTTCGGCAACCAAAGTCTTGTAGCGTTCGATCATCGCGGGGACCTGTTCGCTCTGGTCGGGATGCACGATGATGCAGATTTCGTAGTGACGCATTTAGCCTCCTTGCGGAAAAAGCTGCCCAAAGCGTCTTTTGGTGCAGCAAGGACAGTAAAGGTTGCGATTTTAGCCAACCATTTGCGTCCCGTGTGGAAACTTCAAGAAAATTTCTGCGCCTTTGCTACTCGCCCGCATCAGATGCGTTCGGCGTGCGCAAGACTGTGCGGCGCTTTGCCCGCAGCGATGCGCTGACGCATCGATTCGAAAAGGCAGATGCCGGACGCAACCGAGACGTTCAGACTCTCGACGGAGCCGCCCATCGGAATGGCGGCAAGTTCGTCGCAGCGCTTTCTCGTCAGTCGGCGAAGACCTTCGCCTTCGGCGCCGAGCACCCAGGCGAATGCGCGAACCTGATCGAAATCATAGATCGACTTCGCCGCTTCGCCAGCGGTTCCCGCCACAAAAACGCCGGCGCCGCGCAGTTCAAGAATCGCCGAAGCGAGATTCGTCACCGTCACGACCGGCATTGTTTCCGCTGCGCCTGCGGCGGCCTTTGCGGCGGCAGGCGTCATGCGGGCCGATCGGTCGCGCGGCACGATCACGGCCTGCACGCCCGCGGCGTCGGCAACGCGCAGACATGCGCCGAAGTTTCTCGGATCGGTGACGCCGTCAAGAATGAGAAGAAGCGTTTCGTCGGTGATCTGATCGAGAAGATCGGCGAAATCGAGTTCGGCCGTCTTTTCTTCCGCGAGCGCGACGATGCCCTGATGCGGCGCCTCGGGCGATAGCCCGTCGAGACGGGCGGAGTCCGCATTCATTACACGGATGCCGGCGGCAATGAGCTTTTCGCGCATTTCGCGCATGCGCTTGTCGCGGCGGTTCGGGTCGACGTAGACGAGTTCGACAGACGACGGATCGAGCTTCAAGCGGGCTGATACGGCATGAAAGCCGGCAAGCACGGCGCCGCCGCGCTTGGATTCCCTTTCGCGTGACACGTTGGATCCTCAAAAAGAAGAGAAGCGGCAATGCAGCGCGCGCGAAGCGCACCGAACGACTGCCGCGCATTGTAGGCAAAATTGCGGTCAGAAGTAATCGCCGAATTCAGCGCTGCGGCCGCGGCCTCTGCGCCTTTTGATCTTGTGCCGGCTCTCGTTGCCCGCAAGCACGAAGCTGATGCGCCGCTCGTCCATCTCGACGGACTCGACGCGCACTTTGACGTCGTCGCCGATGCAGATCTGCTTCATCTCGTCGCAGGAAGTCATTGTAAGGTTCTTCAAGTCGAAGTCGTAGTAGCCCCAGCCGAGCTTCGAAACATGCACGAAGCCGTCGATCGGCATGTCGGCGAGCTGCACGAAAACGCCTGCTTCGCACATTCCCGTCACCGTGGCGGCGAGCGCTTTGCCGCCCGCGAGCTTCGAAAGGAAGCGGCATTTCAGATATTGCATGACGTCGCGGGAAGCGTCGTCGGCGCGGCGCTCCGCGGCGGAAGCGAGAATCCCCAGACGCGTCCAGACAGCCTTGCGGCCTTCCTTGGTGCGCGTCGAGAGAGGCTTCTTCGCCTCAGCGCCTTCCTTATCGGCAAGTCCGGGCACCGGTGCGCCGAGCTCGCGCGCGCGGCGCCCGCCCATGAGCGCCGCGTCGTCAAATTCGACTTTGGGAACGTAGCGCTTCTTCGTCAGAATTCCTCGAATCGTGCGGTGCAGGAGCAAGTCGGGATAGCGGCGGATCGGCGACGTAAAGTGCGCATAGGCCTCGTATTGCAAGCCGAAGTGCCCGATATTGTCCGGCTGATAGCAGGCGCGCGGCATGGCCCGCACGAAAGCCGCCTGCAGAAAGGGCTTTCCCTTCGTCCTTTCGATCGTCTCGGCCCACTGCTGCGGCGTCGGATTGGGCGGAAGCTTTTCGCCGAAAGGCGCGAGCAGGCTTCGAAGCGCCGTGATGCGGTCCTGCTTGGGCTTGTCGTGCACGCGAAAGAGAGCGTCGCCGTCGTTGGTAGTCACGAAGGACGCCGCGCAGACATTTGCGACGAGCATGCACTCTTCGATCAGCCGGTGCGCATCGTTGCGCTCTCTCGCCTTGAAGCCCGAAATGGCGCCTTCGGCGTCGAAAACTACCTGCGGCTCCTGAGTTTCGAATTCGAGCGCGAAGCGCTTGCGGCGGGCTTCGCGAAGAACCTTGCAGAGCGAATGAAGACGCTTGAGATCCTCGCCGCGCTCGCCCGCGGCGTCGAGTCCGGCCGGCTCCTTCTGCAGAGCAGACCATGCCTGAGCATAGGTAAGGCGAGCATGCGAATGAATGACGCCCGGGTAGAATTGATAGGCCGTCGTGCGGCCTGCCTTGTCGATGAGCGCATCGCAGACCATCACGAGGCGGTCGACGCCGGGATTCAGGGAGCAGAGGCCGTTCGAGAGCTTTTCGGGAAGCATCGGAACCACCGACGCGGGGAAATACACGGACGTCCCGCGCATCTGCGCGTCCGTGTCGAGAGCCGAGCCCGGCTTCACGTAGTGGCTCACGTCGGCGATTGCAACCAGAAGACGCCAGCCTTCGGGAGTCTCGGCGCAATAGACGGCGTCGTCGAAGTCGCGCGCATCTTCTCCGTCGATTGTGACGAAAGGCAGATCGGTGAGATCGACGCGGCGCGCAAGGCTGCGGCGGTCGACCTTGTCGGGAAGCGCTTCGGCTTCCGCAAGCGCTTCGTCGCTGAACTTCACCGGGACGCCATGATTGGCCGCAGCAATTTCGATCTCGCCCAACGGATCGTTGAACGCGCCAACGCGGCGCACAAAATGTGCGCCGTGCGGTTCGACCATGCAGCCGCCGCAATGCCGGATCATCTTCTTCGGCCGGGCTTCAGCGTCGTCGAGTTCAACCTCGACGGCGTCGCGGCGCACATCGACCGATGCGGGCACGTCTTTCTTGTCGAGTCGAATTTCAAAAGGCGCAAAAAGCGAAACGGGCTTCAACAGATGACCTTCTTCGCGCACGCCGTCCTCCGGCATCTGTCTCGCAAAGCGGCAGACCCACTTTCTCTGCTGTCTGCGCACGAAGGCGCCGAACGTCCAGCAGTTCGGATAGGAGCGGCGCAGTTCGACCACGTCGCCGGGAACGAAGCCTTCCGAAGGCAAGCACAAAACCGCATGCGCCGGATCGACTTGCGAGACGGCGGCAAATCTGTCGAGCTGACGGGCTCCTCGAACAACGGCGATTTCCGTCGGGCAGTTCGGATGCATGAAGCGGCTTTTCTGCGGGCCCTGCTCGAAGCCCTCGCTGCAGAGCGCCGCGACGACGGCTTCTGCCAAGCCGCTGCTCATGCCGAGACGCTTCTTCAATTGACGCTTGGCATCCGAGAAGCTGATGTCGGCTTCAAGGCCGGACAAGAGGCTTCTTGCCTTCTTCAAATCCTCCTCGCCGGCAGCGACAAGAGCCTCGGACGCTTCCTTCTTTCTTTTTAATTTCGCCATTTCCAATAAAAGATTACTGAATCGCTCAAACAATGCTGCTTGCAAATCACTTCGCGACTTTATTTTCCCATAATCATTTAATTCGAATGCCGATGCAAAACTTTCGCGGCATTTATGAATTTGCATTCAGCTCGCGCCCGTCAAGACGCCGTTCGTCCGCTTCTTTTCACTTTGCATTCTGCCCGAAAAAAACTTGACAAGCAGAAATGCAAAAGGCATAATTTGACTTTCAGCCGCCCGGGTGGCGAAATTGGTAGACGCACCAGCTTCAGGTGCTGGCGCCTGCGAGGGCGTGAAGGTTCGAGTCCTTTCCCGGGCACCAAGGTTCTTTCCATGGATGGCGATTTGCCGGCGCGGTTAGCTCAGTGGTAGAGCACTGC
>CAZUXQ010000020.1:0-12091 GCA_964624425.1 uncultured Sutterella sp. | reverse complement strand
ACGACGCCTTCGTCCATAAAGACGAGCCAGTCCGCAACATCGCGGGAGAACGGGATTTCGTGCGTCACGATGATCATCGTGTAGCCCTCTTCGGCAAGCGCGCGGATGACGGAGAGCACCTCGCCCACGAGCTGAGGGTCAAGCGCGGAGGTGGGTTCGTCGAAAAGAAGGAGATCCGGCCGGATGCAGAGCGCTCTGGCGATGGAGACTCGCTGCTGCTGTCCCCCCGAGAGTCTTCTGGGATACTCGGAGGCTTTGCTGGCGAGGCCGACGCGCTGCAGAATGCGAAGCGCTCTTTTCCGCACTGTCTCCGGATCTTCTCCGTGCACGCGCAGCGGCGCTTCCATCACGTTTTCAAGCACGGTCATGTGAGGGAATAGATTAAAGCTCTGGAAGACCATGCCGATCTTCCGGCGCTGTTCGGCGAGCACGCGGTACGGGGCTTCATAAAGTCGTCCGTTTTTTTCGATGTAGCCGATCTGGACGCCGTCCACGAGGATGCTTCCCCGGTCAAGCTTTTCGAGATGGTTGATGCAGCGCAGAAGCGTGGACTTTCCTGAGCCCGAAGGACCGATGACTGCGACCACTTTGCCCCGGTGAACCTCGAGGTCGATGCCTTTGAGCACTTCATTGGCGCCGAAGCGCTTTCTCGCGCCGTGCGCGCGCACGACAATTTCAGGGCCTTCCGTCAAAGGGCCGATATCGTCTGCCTCTTCAGAAGCGCGCCGGATTTTCCTGTCGGCGTCAGTCATTTTGCTTGTCCTCCTCAGCCTTCCGCCGCGGCAAGAGGCGAAGGCGCAGGCTCGTCGAGCCCGGCTTCGCGGTCGCTTCTTTTAAGTCGCTTTTCAATCCGCATCTGGATCAGCGTCAGCACGGACGTGATCGCGAGGTACCAGATGACGGCGACAAGGAGAAGCGGAATGATCTGGAAGTTCTGGTTGTAGATGGTCTGCACGGAAAAAAGCAGGTCGTTCATTGCGATGACGCTCACCATGGCGGTGGCCTTGATCATGGAGATCACCTGATTGCCGAAGGGAGGAATGATGGCGCGCATGGCCTGCGGCAGCAGAATGCGCATAAGGATGTCGCGTCTGCTCATGCCGAAGGCTTCGGCCGTTTCCCGCTGAGCGGGATCCACGGACTCCAGACCGGCGCGGATGATTTCGCCCATGTAGGCGCCTTCATTCAGCGCGAGTCCGATGACGGCGGCAGAGAGCGGCGTGATCACGTCGTTCGTGTCGACGAAGCCGATGCCCGGAATGCCGATTTCGGGGAAAAGCGCAGCCAAGTTGTACCAGAAGAGAAGCTGCACGAGAAGCGGGGTCGACCGGAAGAACCACAGGTAGGCGTCCGCAAACATCGTGAAGAAGCGCAGTCCGCTCATTTTCATGAGCGCGCAGAAAAGGCCGAGCACCGTTCCGATGGTCATGGAGACGGCGGTGAGCGCAAGCGTGACCTTGATGCCGTCGAGCACCGAAGGCTCAAGCAGATAGGCCCGCACCGTGGGCCAGCCGAAATTAGGATTTCGCGCGCAGACATAGAGAAAGAGCACGGAAGCGAGCGCAACGAAGACGGCGCCGGCCGCGCGCACAGGGTGGCGCTGCGGCACGGCGCCGGCCACATCGATCTCTTTCCGCTTAAGTGCGCTGCTGGTGAAGCCTGCCATGCAAACAAACTCGCTGTTGAAGGACCGTGGAGATGGAAAAGCGTTATTTAGAAGCCGGAGGATTCGAGGCATAGTTCATGCCCGGCGCGGCGATGCGGTTGTTCTCGAGCCCCCACTTTTTCATGACTGCGTCATACGTGCCGTCTTCAAAAAGCACCTTGAAGGCGTCGAGCAGAACCGGTCCGAGCGGAGAGCCCTTCTTGACGGCGGCCCCCTGAAAGAGATCGCCGAAGCCGTTTCTGCGGCCGACGGCGGCAAGCTCAAAGCGTCCGTTCCCTTGACTTGCAAAGTAGGCGAGAGGGGCCTGCGAAGAAAAGAAAGCATCCGCACGGCCGGAGGAAACGGCAAGCGTGGGAGCGGCCTGTCCCTCGTAGGAGAGGACGGTGATTGCGGGCTTTCCTTCTTTTTTGCAGATCTCCGACTGGGCGCGGATCGTGCGTTCTGCCGAACCGGCCGCCATCACGGAGATCCGCAGGCCGCAGGTGTCGGTGATGTCGTTGATTTTCTTCGGGTTCCCCTTTGGAACGAGAAACACGACGAACTCCTGCACGTAGTCGACGAAGTCGTAGTTTTCTTCGCGGTCCGGAAAATCGCCCACCGGCTCGAGCGTCGCGTCAATGCGGCCTGAGGCGAGGCCGAGCATCGATGCGGTGTGTCCTCCTGTGAGGCTCGTTTCAATTTTCACGCCGAGAATCTTTTCGAGCGCTGCCGTGAGATCCATGGCGGCGCCGGTTACGGACTTGTCCGGATTTGTGATCGTGTAGGGAGAGAAGGTGCCGATCACGCCGTTGCGGATGACGCCCAACTTCTTGATGTCGTCCGGCAGACGCGCTGCAATTTCAGGGCGTTCGGCTTCGGCGGCGGCCGCTGAAGCCGAAAGTGCGGCGGCTGAGCCGGCAAGAAGCGCGAAGGCGAGGGTTTTGAGTCGGATCATTTCTGAGGCCTCCATAGGGCAGGGATCGCAGGCGGTCGGTTCGGGCGGTCAGCGAAGCTCCGGATCGCGGAAGCGTCGGTTTTTCAGAACCGGAAGGGCTTCCTTTGCGGCGGCGACGCGGGTCATGTCCAGCTCGGCAACGAGCAGTTCGTCGGAAGGACCGCACTGGGCGACGACGGCGCCGAACGGGTCGGAGATTTTCGAGCAGCCGATGTTGACTGGTCCGGATTCGGAAACGGCGGCCACATAAACGGTGTTTTCCAGCGCTCTCGACCGGATGCACAGATCCCAGTGCATTTCCTTGAGGGGGCCCTTCACCCACGCGGAAGGAACGATGATGATGTCCGCTCCTCGGAGGGCGATGCTGCGCGCGAGTTCAGGGAAGCGAATGTCGTAGCAGGTCATGAAGCCGACGAGAAAGCCGCCTGCTTTCACAAGGCCGGGAAGACGGCTTCCGGGCTTTACCCGAGAGCTCTCGCATCCGGAAAAGGCGTCGTAGAGGTGAAGCTTGGCGTAGACGAGCTCGGCCTCGCCGTTCCGAACGGCAAAAAGATTGTTTTCCGCACGCTCGTCCGAGGGGGCTTCCTTGGTGAGCACCGTGAAGACGACCAGGAGATCCTTCATCTCCGGTTCGGCCGTCATGGCCTTCATCGCAGTGATGAAGGGGCCGGAGACAGATTCTGCATGCGCGGCGGACCAGCCGGAGTCCGACGGCTTCCTCGCGAGAATTCCTTCCGGAAGGACGAGAATGTCGGCCTTTTTCGCGGCGGCTTCGTGCATGATGCGTCTGACGAGAGCCAAGTTTTCTTCCGGCGCTTCCTGCACGAAAAACTGCGCCAAGGCGACGCGAAGAGTTTTTTTCTCAGCATTCATGTGTTGAAGTCTCCTTCAGCCGAGCGCCGCAAATTTCGCAAAGAGCTCGTCCGCCGTCGTGAGACGGGGCGTCAGGCGCTGCTCGAAAGCCTCCCGGCAGAAGTCGTTCGTCATGGCGCGGTTGGCGGCAAGACCGAAAGCGTCGTAATCGGCAGCCAGCTTCATGCCTTCGTCGAGAAGATCCGCGGCGATCCACGGCGTGGTTTCCGCATAGCGGCGCCGCTTTTCCCGCCAAAGCGTTCTCGAGTCGGCGATGAGAGATGCCAGAGCCTGAACCGCTTCCGGATGCTCCTTCACGTACGCTTCCTTGAAGGCAAGGATGTGAATGCCTGGCACGTAGCCGGTTTTTGCGTACCAGTCCAGTTCCTGCGACTTGAAGTCGCGAACGACGGGACGAAGTCCGAGCTCGCCCGTGAAATAGCCTCTGGGCATGAAGGCCTGGAAGAAGGCGTCGATCTTTCCGCAGGAGAGAAGCTCGGTGAGAGGCGTTTCATTCGGATCGTGAAAAATGGTTTTGTTGTCCGCAAACGCCGCGCCGCGCTCCGGATCGATCTTGTCCGAAGCCGTGCAGCGCGAAAGAATCCAGCGGCAGTCTTCCGCTTCGATTCCTTCGCGGCGCATGAGTTCTCTCGTCCATGTGTTGCCCGAATCCTGCCAGCCAGAAAGACCAATTGTTTTTCCCTTCAGGTCGGAAATTTTTTCCAGCGGCGAAGAAATGGAGGTGAGGATGCATCGGGTTCGGAAGCCGCGCATGATGAAGAACGGAACCGCCACAATGCCGTCGGCCCGTCCTTCGGCTACGCGCAGATTGTAGCGAGAGAGGCTCAGCTCCGCAGCGTCGCAGTCCGGATCTCCGGCGAGATCGTCAATGAGCTGCGGCACGCGTTCAAGTCGGCAGCTGATGACGTCTGAACCGACGTCGCCCAGAAGAATCGGCGTGAAGAAGTCCCAGTCGCGGGCTTTCAGCCGGAGAGGAATTTTGCTGTCTGAAACTGACACGGTAAGCCTCGGATTTCGATCTGCTGAAAAGAGAAGGCTGTTCCGTCCGGTCTTTTGCCCAGCCGCAGAACCCGGCCGGAAAGAAGAAAGACGGTGCGCGCGATCTCCTGCGCATTCGCTTCAAAGCAAATTCCGTGCCAGATCATGCGCATGGAGGCAGGCCCTGAAGGCTTTCCCGAGAAAGCACGCAAGGCCGCATCAAAAACTGCACGATTTGGTGCATGCCTGCACAAAAGCAGTGCGGATCATGTCTTATTTTTAGGTGCGCGAGCAGCGCAGGCGTACGGCGGCGAAAGACCGCAGCGAATCGGGGAAGGCTCCTCATTTCTGCAGAGAACAATGAGCGCAGCGCTCCGGCGGGGCGAAGAGCGAAATTTGGACCTGATGATTCGGCAGTACAGGCAGCCATGCTTTTCATGGCGGACGGGCGTCTGCATGCCGATCGTCGAATGCGGACGGACGGCGCTGCAGGCTTTCGTCCGGCAGTCTCCCGCAGCCGCTGAAGCGCTTGCGACCGATGAAGGCTTCGCGCTTGAGCGGCGAATTGTCCTCCCGGCATTGCCCCGAATTGCTCGCCCTGACGGTGCGCTTGAAATAACGGCTGAGCTCTTCGGATCGTCTCCAGGAGCCGGATCACGGTCATCTCCGAGCGGTGCGCCGCGCATCCTTCCGCATGCAGCTCCGCACCTGAGCCGAATCGCAGGGCCCGCAGGCTCAATCTTGAAGATGAAGCTCTTCGGCCGCGCCGCCTCTGTCATATGGGCTTCGCTCGCTGCGGCAAAGGATCCAATGCGCCTTTCGGCTTCGAGTTTTGATTTGTCGGCTTCGGATGCCTTCATTTCTAGAAAAGCCCTGAAGGGCCTGTGCTTTCTCGGCGGCATCGATGCATTGAGTCGGGATGTTCCGGAAGCGAGGCTCGGCGGCGAGTTCTGAATTGCGCCCGAGTCTATGGAGGCAGGCTTCATTGGGCGGCGCATCCGATGGACGGGAACTGCGCAAAAAAGCATGCTGCTCGAGTTGATCTCGCGAGATTGGTGCGATTAAAATCGCGAGACTGCGTTGCTCCCGTTTTGGGAATGCGCGAACGAAATTCCGCCGGACCGCGATTTCTGCGTCCGGCATCTTTCATTGAAACCCAAGGTTTTAGAGGTAAATCATGGTTATTGTTCGTCTCGCTCGCGGCGGCTCCAAGAAGCGGCCGTTCTACTCCATCAACGTTTGCGACTCCCGCTGCCGTCGCGACGGCCGCTTCATCGAACGCATCGGCTACTACAACCCGATGGCCGCCGGCCAGGCCGTTCGTCTGAGCCTCAATGCCGAACGCCTCGCCTTCTGGCAGTCCAAGGGGGCTCAGCTTTCCGATACGGTTGCCCGTCTCGTGAAGGAATCGAAGAAGACCGCCTGATTCGGCTTTCGGGCTGCGTCTGCCCTCAAATGCGAAGACGCGCGAGAACCCCGCGATGACTTTCAAGTGCGGACTCGCTCGAATGGTCGTGCCTCTCGTGTCTAGCACATCGGATCCGTCGAGCAGCAAAAGAGTTCGGTATCTACACTTGGCTGCCGCTTTGCGGGGTTTTTTGCGCCCCGAAGACTTTTGAATGGAACGCAAATGGACGAATTGGTCGAACTCGGCAGAACGAGCGGCGCCTACGGCTTCAAGGGCTGGGTGCGCATCGTTCCCTTTGGGTCGGGTCAAGTGCTTGAAGCAGTCCGCGACTGGGTCTTCGTCGACGCTCTCGGCCGCCGCACGCCCATTCTCGTCAAGGGCCTGCGCCGCCGCGGCGGCGGATTGATCGCCAAGTGGGACGGCTGCGAAACAAAGGAAGCCGCCGATGCGGTTCGCGGCCGAGTGGGAGTTCTGCGCTCGAATTTTCCGGATGCGGGCGACGATGCCGTTTGGGCAGTCGACTTGATCGGCTGCCGCGTTGAAAACGAAGCCGGCGAGCATCTGGGCGGCGTATCGGCCGTCGACTCCAACGGCGCTCAGGATCTCCTCGTGATCGAATACGCATGCCCGGACGGCGGCGTGCGCCGCTTCATGATCCCAAACGTCAAGGACGTCTACGTGCGGTCGATCGACGTCGAGGCGAAGCTCGTCAAGGTCGACTGGGCGCTTTCGTGGCGCTGACGGCGCAGAGCGGATTTTGCCATGCGGTTTGACGTCGTCAGCCTTTTTCCGGAAATCTTCTCGGCCGTTCGCGACTTCGGCATCACGTCGCGCGCGATGAAGCGCGGGCTTTGGTCGCTCAATCTTTGGAACCCCAGAGACGCCGCGCCGGATCTGCACAGAACGGTGGACGACCGTCCTTTCGGAGGCGGCCCGGGCATGGTGATGCTTTGCGGCCCCCTGGCCGATACGGTCGACGCCGTCCGCGCGGCCGGCAATAAGGGCCGCGTGGTGAGCTTTGCGCCCAACGGCGCGAAGCTAACGGATGCGCGCGTGCGCGAGTTCGTCGAAGCCGAAGAGGATCTAGTCCTCGTCTGCGGGCGCTACGAAGGGATCGACGAGCGCTTCCTTTCGACCTATGTCGATGAGGTAGTGAGTCTCGGAGACTTCGTTCTCTCGGGCGGCGAGCTTCCGGCCTGCGCCTTGATTGATGCCGTCGTGCGGCAGCTTCCGGGCGCCATAAAGGATCTGTCGGCAAGCGACGAAAGCTTTGCGACGGGTCTTCTTGACTCGCCGCACTACACAAGACCCGAAATTTGGCGCGGCATGCCCGTCCCCGACGTGCTTCTTTCGGGGCACCACGCCAACATCGCAAAGTACGCGCGCGAAGAAAGTCTGGCATTGACGTTGCGCACGCGCCCCGACTTGATTAAAATCGCGCTTTCGTCTCAAAAGCTCAGCAAAGACGACCTCAAGCATCTGAAGCGTCTCGGCTGGGAGGACGAATAGTTTTTCATCGGAAGCCTCTCCTTTCCGGGGAAGCTTCCCTTCAACCAATCCATCCTATCGGCGGCGGCTTCGAGCCGAGACGCGCAGCGCGTTCCTTTGAAGCCTCTTTCCGAAGCGGAAAGAAATTTTCAGCCGCATGAAGATGGCAACGGAGCGTCAAATGAATCTGATCCAGGTTCTCGAACAGGAAGAAATCGCCCGCGTTTCCGCCGGCAAAACCTATCCCGACTTCCGCGCCGGCGACACCGTCGTCGTCAACGTGAACGTCATCGAAGGTTCGCGCAAGCGCCTTCAGGCTTTTGAAGGCGTCGTGATTGCCCGCCGCAACCGCGGTCTGAATTCCTCCTTCATCGTTCGCAAGATCTCCTCGGGCGAAGGCGTTGAACGTACGTTCCAGCTGTATGCTCCGACGATCGCAAGCATTGTGGTGAAGCGTCACGGCGACGTCCGCCGCGCCAAGCTCTACTACCTGCGCGATCGCTCAGGCAAGGCCGCCCGCATCAAGGAACGTCTTGTCCGCAAGGAAGCCTGATCAAAGGGCTCCCTTCAGCGGGAGAAAAAGTCCTCTTCTCTTCGGAGTTGAGGACTTTTTCATATCTGCATCCGCCGACCGCCTGCGGCAAAAATTCCCGGCCGGCTTTCGGCTTCCTGTCGGGAAGCCCGATGCCGGCCGCGCCGCATCTTCTGCGGCTAATGGTCCGACTTGATGCCGGCGCCGCACATCGTGCTGAGCGCGTCCGGAGCCGATCCGTATAGTTCGCAGAAGCGGCGGTAGGCCGCGTAGTTTGCCGCCGTCGTGTGTTCGCAGTAGACGCCCTTCGAGGCGATGTAGGCGCGCGCTTCGAGGATCTTCTCTTCGGGAGCCGTCACGAAGCGGATGTCGTGCTTGTAGGCAAGTTCGAGGATCTGGCGGCCGCGCATCGGCACGCCGATGGCGATGCCTTCGGCCATGGTGGGCTGCGGCGCGACCTTTGCGGGGGCGTCGGCATGGCCTTCGACAGCCTTGAAGAGCGGATCGCAGCGTTCGCTCTGAAGCGCGATGATCTGCGGGAAATGGTCGATCGCGCCGGAGGCGAGAAGATGCTCGAGCGCGAAGACTGCGCCTAAGTAGAGCGTGCCGTTTCCGACCGGAATCACGATGTGTTCCGGAATGCGGCCGAGCTGCTCGAGAATTTCGTAGACGTACGCCTTCATGCCTTCGTAGAAGAAGGGATTGCAGACGTGATTGGCGTAATAAGCGCCTTCGTCGCGAACCTTTGCGCGGCAGACCTCGGCGCAGTGATCGCGCGTGCCAGGAACGACATGCGCGACTGCGCCGTGCGATTCGATCATGCGGATCTTCGAGGGACTCGTGCCTTCAGGAACGAAAATTTCGCACTTGATGCCTGCGCGGGCGGCGTAGGCGGCGACGGCATTCCCGGCGTTGCCGCTCGAATCCTGAACGCAGGCTTCGACGCCGATTGCCAGCATGTGGGAGACGAGCGTCGCAGCGCCGCGGTCCTTGAAGGAAAGCGTCGGCATCATGTAGTCCATCTTGATCATGACGTCGTCGTCAAGCTTGATTATCGGCGTGCGGCCTTCGCCCATCGAGACCGACTTCCAGGCGTCGCCTTCGAGCGCCATGAAGCGGCGGTAGCGGAATTGGCTCCATTCGTTCTTGTCGATGAGGCTTTCGTCCCAAGCGGGCGGCGTGAAGTCGAGACGGAAGAGGCCGCCGCATTTGCAGGTGGGGCTGCGCGTGGCCGCGGGCGTGCGCTTGCCGCACTTCGTGCAGATGAAGTCCATGGTGAAACCTTTTGGAAAATGAGCGTTCGTCAGGCGGCTGCCGGTCGGCCTTCGGGCATTTCCGCGACGGCTTCGATTTCGACGAGGCAGCCGAAATGGAGTTCGGTCGTCGAGACGACGACGCGCCCCGGCTTATGGTCGCCGAAAAATTCGGCATAAGCTTCGTTGATCGGGTCCCAGTACTTTGCGTCAGTCGTATAGATGCGGCAGAAGACGACGTCCTTGCGGGAGGCGCCCGCCGTCCGAAGCACGCGGTCGACATTCTTGAGCGCGAGGCGAGCGTGGTCCTTGATGTCTCCCTTGGCGGCTTCGCGCGTGTCGGGGTCGATCGAGAGCTGCCCCGAAACGTAGAGCATGCCCTTCGAGACGATGCCCGCACTGTAGTGGCCCTTGTTTTCGCCCTTGAAGTCCGGCGTGATGATCTGCATGACGGTTCTCCTTGGAAAATGTCGATGTAAGTCTTGAGAAATCTGCGGTTCGTCCGCATTCAATTGGTTCGACGCCTTCGCTTTCTGAGTCTCGGGCGCGCATGGAGCCGCGCTTTCGAAGCGCCGAGCATTTGCGCCGTGCGCTCCATGCCGAAGCTCGCGAGGCTTTTGTCCGATTCCGCGGCCGCTTCAGCCGCCGGGGCGCTTCGGCTTCATGAAAGCGCGGCATGCCTTTGGCCTCCGTCGCGTTGTTGATGCAGAGCGCGCCGATCAGGCGCTCATCGCAGATGCGAAGCGTCCGTTCCCTTCAAAAATAGCAGTTCGGGACGGCGCCGGCTGTCTTGGCCTGAAAAAAGTTGGCGCTTGAAAAAAAGGAAGGCGTCGAATGAGCTGTGAAGGCAGTTGTCCGGAGCAGGATGGCTTTGCAAGACGCTGCGCAGAAGCGCGTTCTCGTCATGAGGCTGAAGACCGGCTGGAGGCTGCCGGCCTGAGAGTTGACCGGATTGTTCAGCGCCGTCGGCTCGGCGGCCCGCAGGTCTTTTGCGGCTGGCGGCCGCAGCATTGAGGAGACGCTGGAGCCGACAAGCAATGCAGATCCTGCGGAACCCTCGCAGAGCCGGGCGCCGCCATATGATTGAGCTGTCCGGGAAGCCGTTCAATGTTCCCATTCGAAAAAAATCTGGCGCCAGACAGGCAAACGGCAGGCCGACGGCGCAGCTCTTGCCTTCGCGCCGGTTTGGATGGTTTGTTCAGCTGCAGCCGCCGGGCGTATTGCAGACACTCTCAGAGGCAGGATTTCGACGCAGAAGCCGCTGAAGAACTGATCCTGCAGAGCGTCGGGAAATTCTGCTGCTTCATGCCGCGTATTGGCTCGTGCGGTCTTGACGGGTTGTCAAGCGGGAGATTGGAAATGCGGTCGGCTTTCCCGTTCGCGGCAAATTCATTGATCTGCCTGCCGGCAGCGGATTGAAGTTGAAGATCCGCAGAAGGAAGCGGCGCAGGACGGCTGATTCGAATCTCCCTCTCCCGTACAGACGGCCCCCCAGCCTGATCAGGGATCGACGCCTTGACGAGCCGAATCTGCGGAATCATCGAAAGCAAACGGCTCGGCGCGGTCGAGATCTGCGTTCGGGAGGATTGCCGAAAGCGAGCAGAGAAGGCTGCCGAGGCCTGCAGCGGCATTCGGCCGCGCATGAGTCTGGGAAGCCGGACTTCAAGCGCTGCGAATGAGCGGAGCGGAATGCAGGGCCGTCTCTGGAAAACGCGCAGTCAGCGGAAAGCGGGCATCGGCGGCGGAGGAAATGAAGAAAAAATGCCTTGCGGCGCTTCTGATCGATCGCCGCCGGGCGGATTGGGCGAAGAAATTTCTTTCTTCCTCCGGCTGCGCCGCGGATTATGCGGTCCGGCAGCGCGTCGATAAACGGCCCTTCACTCCATTTCGCGGGTCCCTTTCCATCAAATGCAGCTTCTGGCCCGACTCGCTCCCGCTGCGGGGATGCGTTCGGCTTCGGCTGCGAAAAGGAGGAAGACATCGAATAAACTTGAAGAGCCTTCAAACAGAAAGCGATGTCGGGCACGACTTTGTCGTGCTGTTCGCGAATGCCGGCGATCCCGTACGGCGGAAGCGCTCCGACGGGCGGATTTTCCAGCTGCGCGAGGCCTTCGCCGACATGATTTCGGCAGAATCGCCGGCCGTGCACGAAGCGGAGCGCGTCGTTTCGGCGGCTGACGCTTCCAGACGGACCGAAGAGAGATTTTTCAACGCGAACCGCGCCGAGGCTCTTGATTCGATGCCGGGGGCGGTTCATCAATGAGAGCGCATGATCATGACGCAAAATACCTCAGAGGCGGCAGTCGACAAGAGCGGGATTCTCGCCCGATTCACAGTCGAAACGCCGCTCGACAAAATCCCCGAAGCGATGTACGAAAAGGCCGAGCGTCATGCGCTCGACACGATCGGCGCCGGCATTGCGGGCGCCATTTCTTCGGAAGCCCATATTCTCGTGAAGACCCTCAAGGCGGCCGGCGAAGGAGCCGGGATGAGCTCGCTCTGGGGGCAGGGCGAGACGATGACGCCCGTGCAGGCCGCACTGGTGAACGGCACGGCATCGCACGCTTTCGAACTCGACGATACGGGCGGCTGCGACCATTCGGGCGCCGTCGTTTTTCCTGCCGCGATTGCCGCTGTGGAAATTGCGCGCAGTGAAGGCCGATCCGTTGCGGGGCGCGAATTTCTCGCCGCCGTCGTGATCGGCTACGACATCGCGCGACGCGCGCTCGAAGCCTGCGGCGCCTATGAAGCGCACAACGGCGCGGGCTTTCATTCGACGGGCACCTGCGGTCCTTTCGGGGCTGCCGCTGCGGCGGCGCGCATTCTGATGCTCGACGCGCATCAGGCGTAGATGGCGCTGGGACTAGCCGCTTCTTTCTCGGGCGGTCTCTGGGCCTGCGTGCATGACGGCGCGCAGAGCAAGCGCCTTCATGCCGGCCATGCGGCTTCGGGCGGGCTT
>CAZUXQ010000019.1:0-12127 GCA_964624425.1 uncultured Sutterella sp. | reverse complement strand
GTCCCTGGGTCGATCAGGAGCTCATGTGCGCGGCCGCCTTTCAGGGCAACGTCGTCTGCATGCGCTCCAACAACGGCCGTCTTGTGTGGTCGGCGAAGGTCAACGCCGTAACGGGGCCGCTTGCTGATGCCCGCTTCGTCTACGAAGTCGACGACCAGAGCCGGATCCATGCCTTCAACCGTCAGAACGGGCGCGAAGCGTGGGTCAACAGCGAGCTTCTCTACCGGACCGCATCAGCGCCGATTCGCATCGGCGCGACGGTTGCCGTGGGCGACTTCGAAGGCTACGTCACGATGATGAATCCGGCGAACGGCGAAATTGTCGGCCGCGTGCGCCTGGACGGCGCGGTAGCGGCGCCGGCCGCGCAGTTCGGCTACGGCGCCGTGTTTCAAACGGTCGAAGGCGAAGTGGCCTACGTCATTCAGGACGAGCTGCCTGAATAAGCTTCGGCATCGAGTGCGGGCTGGAACGATGGGCGAAGCGCGCCCCGTCCACAAGCTGATTTGAATTTCAACGCCGTGCAAGGAGAGCGAATTGCCTTTGCGCGGCACTCCCAATGGATTGAACCATGCTACCAGTGATTGCGCTCGTAGGCCGCCCGAATGTGGGCAAGTCCACGCTTTTCAACCGCTTGACGAGAAGCCGCGACGCGATCGTGGCTGATTACGCCGGGCTGACCCGCGATCGACAGTATGGTCAGGGCCGCGTGGGTCCGCGTCCTTATTTCGTCGTCGACACGGGCGGCTTCGAGCCGGTGAAGACCGAAGGCATCGTGAGGGCAATGGCCGTTCAGGCTGAGCTCGCCATCGAAGAGGCGGATGCCGTTCTCTTCATCTGCGATGCCCGTGCGGGGCTGACGCCGCATGACGAACGCATTGCTTCGCACTTGAGAAAGTCGGGCCGCAAGGTCGTTTTGGCGCTCAACAAGGCCGAAGGCCTTCCCGTTGCGGCCAAGGCCGAATTCTACGAACTCGGCTTGGGCGAACCAATCCTCATTTCGGCCGCGCACGGCCAAGGCGTGCACGACGCGCTTTCCGCAGTGCTCGACGGCTTTCCCGAAAACGATGAGGATGATGCCGAGCCTGCCGATTCGGATGAGCCCCGCGCGATCAAGGTGACCTTGGCCGGTCGTCCGAACGCAGGGAAGTCCACGCTCATCAATGCGCTTTTGGGTGAAGAGCGTCTCATCGCCTACGACATGCCGGGCACGACGCGCGACGCGATCAAGGTCGACTTCGAATATAACGGCCGCCCCTACAAGCTGGTCGACACGGCCGGCCTTCGCCGCAAGGGGAAGGTCTTCGAAACGATTGAGAAGTTCTCCGTCATGAAGACGCTTCAGGCGATCGAAGGCGCCAACGTCGTCATCCTCGTAATCGACGCGAAGAATGGCGTTGCGGAGTCCGACGCGCACATCGCAGGCTACGTGCTCGAATCGGGGCGCGCGCTCGTCGTGGCGGTGAACAAGTGGGACCTTTTGGACGCCTACGAGCGCGAACGTGTTTCGCTCGACCTCGAGCAGAAGCTTCATTTCCTGCGCTGGGCTCGCCAGATCCGCATTTCTGCGCTGAAGCGCAACGGCCTCAACCACCTCATGCGTGCAGTCGACGAAGCGCATGCGGCCGCCTATGCAAAAATTCCTACGCCGAAGCTGACGCGCGCGCTGCGCGAAGCCGTGCAGCGCCAGCAGCCGCCTCGCGCCCGAGGCGGCCGTCCGAAGCCTCGCTACGCACATCAGGGCGGCAGCAATCCGCCCGTCATCGTGGTGCACGGCAATGCGCTTCAGGACATCGGCGAATCGTACCGCCGCTATCTCGAAGCGTATTTCCGCGGAGCGTTCAACTTGGCCGGGACGCCTCTTCGAATCGAATTCCGCACAAAGGACAATCCCTACGTGAAGGACAATTCGAAGAAGTAGTCCGGCGGGCGGCGCGCGCAGGGCCTCGCGGCGGCAGGCGGAAACGTTTGGGCACACATTTGCGTCGGGAGGCCGAGCGGAATCCGGCCGCCAATCGAGGAGCGCCTTGCCGGGCAAGTGTTAAGATAGCGGCCAGCGCGCTGAGAAGAATGCAGCGCCCGCATGAAGCGCCGCGCGCGAGCTTCATCACTCGAGGGAGTCAGTCGTCGCCGGACGCACACGACGCTCGATTCGCTTCCGAATAAGAAGAATAAGAACTAGCCTCCCGATGCGTGCGGTTGCAGAGGAGGCGGAGAACAACGAATGGCAAACAACAAGGGGCAGCTTCTGCAGGATCCGTTTTTGAATACCCTGCGCAAAGAACATATTCCGGTTTCGATCTATCTCGTCAACGGCATCAAGCTCCAGGGACAGATCGAATCGTTCGACCAGTACGTCATCCTTCTTCGCAATACGGTGACGCAGATGGTCTACAAGCACGCCGTCAGCACCGTTGTTCCGACGCGCGCCGTGAACATGCAGACCGTTTCGGAGAACTAAGCTGACAGTCTTTCAGATCGACGAGACGCGCGAAGTCGAGGCTTCGCGCGCTTTTCTTGTTGCGGTTGCCGTCGGCCGAGCCCTTTATCCGGATTCCGCCGAAGAGTTGCGGCTCTTGGCGGCGTCGGACGGTCTCGAGCCGTGCGGCCTCATGCAGGCCAAGCGCGACAAGCCCGATCCGGCGACCTTCCTCGGTTCGGGAAAGATCGAGTTCTTGGGCGAACTAGCCCGCGCCGAAAGAGCCGACGTCGTCGTTTTCGATGTCGCGCTCTCAGCGGCGCAGCAGCGCAACATCGAGCGCAGGATCGAACTCCCGGTGATGGACCGCACGGAGCTCATTCTCGAAATCTTCCGCCGGAGAGCCAAGAGCCGCGAAGGGCGGCTTCAGGTCGAGCTCGCGCGTCTCGAACACCTCTCCACGCGCCTTGTTCGCGGCTGGACGCATCTGGAGCGTCAGCGCGGGGGCTTGGGCAAGACGGGCGGTCCGGGCGAAAAGCAGATTGAATTGGACCGCCGAATGATCGGCGTGCGCGTGAAGCAGCTTCGCGAGCAGCTGAAGCGCCTCGCCAAGCAGCGCGACACGCAGCGCCGCGCCCGCTCTCGAGGCGGCGCGCTCACGGTTTCGCTTGTCGGCTACACGAATGCCGGGAAGTCGACCCTTTTCAACAAGCTCGCGCGAGCGAATTCCTTCGCGGCCGACCAGCTTTTCGCGACGCTCGACACGACGGCGAGAAAATGCTGGCTCAACGATCAGGAAACGGTCGTTGCGAGCGACACGGTGGGCTTCATTCGAGGACTTCCGCATCAGCTTGTCGAAGCCTTCAAGGCTACGCTCGACGAAACCGTCCATGCGGATCTCCTCCTTCACGTGGCGGATGCCGCGTCGCCGGTGCGCGAAGACCAGATTCGGGAAGTTGAGGCCGTCTTGAGCGAAATTCATGCCGACGATGTACCCGCAATCCTTGTTTACAACAAAATCGATGCAAGCGGTCACTCTCCTGAGATTCTGCGGAATGCGGACGGAACGCCGAAGGCCGTGTTCGTTTCAGCTCTGACTGGCGAAGGACTCGATCTCCTTCGCGGCGCCGTGGCGGAATTTTCCGCGAACTGGCGCAGCAGGCATCCGAACGAACCGAGAGAGCCGGAACCTTGGGAGACGGAAGCCGAAGCAGATCGCTCTTGGAAGAAGAGCGGCGCAGAGGAGCTCGCCGAGCTCGAAGCGCTTCTCTGAACGGAAGGCGCAGAGCGAAAGCAGGCTTCAATGCCGGCGACTGAAGAAAAAAAACGAAATTTGCGTCGGGTGCGGCGGATCCCGTGAAGCGGACGCGAGATGCTTTCGTTTCTTTTGGGCGTTGCGGCAGCTTGGCTGCGGCGTATTTTTTGAACGAGCTTCGAGCGAAGCACCCGGGCTTCAGACGAAAATGTTCCTGATCGTCCGGAGGCGCCAGCGGATCAGTTTGGTTCGAGCAATAGGGCCTTCAATCTGCTGCGCTTGGGGGATGGGAGCGTATGTTTGGCTCGGCATTCGTCGCAGTGCCGAATGCCGTAGCGTCGATGCAGGAAACAACTCTAAAAGGCGCTTCTCATGATCTCAGACGCGGCATCGCGGCCCGGCGCTCGTTTTGATTCTTTCGGGCGGGGCGCTTCCGACATCCTCATGAACAAATGAAGCGCGGGCTTCATCGGATTTGAATTTCGGCCGCGTTCTTCTCGAGCATCAGCTCGGCGCAGCTTGCGGGTTCCGGCTTCATCATTTCGGCTTCGGACTGCTTCGCGCCGGTCTGCGCGAAGCCGCTCTCGCCGGTGAAGATCTGATGGTTGCGACGCATTTTTTTGTCCGCCGCTGCCGTCGCCGCGAGCGTTTTCGGCATCGGCTGCCGCGCCGGCTTCCAACGCGGCAGATCTTGCCGTCGAATTCGCGAAAATCGAACCGATCGAATGCTTCGCGAAGCATCAGTTCCAGATGGCGATTCCAATCATGACGGCCATGGCCGGCGCGCACGTCTTCGCGCAATGCCGCTGCGACTGCAGGGAAGGCGTGGGGCTGCAGAAAGGAGACTCGAAGGCAAGACGCCCGCTTTCTGCACGCTCTTTCCGATCATGCCGATCATCCTCCGGCAAAACGTTCTCTCAAGCCGGCCGCAATGTTCGTTTCCCGGCTCATCGCCTTCAGCTCGGTTCCGGCGTGCGCGGATTGTTCGATCTTTCGTCTGCGATCTGCAGCATCCAGGTGAGTAAGGAAGAAGCCGTAGTTATTCTGCTGCAAATCCGGTATGATCAACGCATGAATCTTTTCGTGCGCCTTCTCTCCAAGCTCTCACGGCCTCATGGACAGCTTCAGGAGAAGCCGCAGCAGGGAAAGACGGCCGGCCTTCGAACCAAAGGTCCCGGCTTTTCCAGCGGCGGGGGGAAGTTTTGGTGAAGCGGAGAGGAATGCCGGCGATCAGATTCTCAACCAAACATAAAAGGCAGATCAAATGACCAACCAAAAAGCAATTCCAGCCAATGACGGCCATGTCGGCATCGGCGGATATATTTCGCTCATCGTCGCCGTCATCTTTTTTTCCGGCCTTTGCGCTACGAAGCAGTGGTGGGGCATCTTCGACTTCACAACCATGAACGGCAGCTTCGGCCAGCTCTTGAGCAGCGCAACCGAAGTCGACGGCGTCCTCAAGACGGCGGCCACGAGCTTTCGCGGCAAGGGCGGCTCCGGCGCCATCGACGGCTTCATGTTCGCTCTCACACTGGTTCCGACCGTGATGTTCGCTCTCGCGATGATCACGATCTTCGACCACTACGGCGCTCTTCGTGCGGCCCGCAGGATCCTTACCCCAGTGCTTCGTCCGCTTCTCGGTCTCCCGGGCGGCGCCGCGCTCGCCCTCATTGCTTCGCTCCAGTCCACGGACGGCGGCGCCGCCCTTACGCGTCAGCTCAAGGACTCCGGCGAACTCACGGAAAATGAAGTAACGATCTTCGCTTCCTTCCAGATGACGGCCGATGCCTGCATCACGAATTTCTTCTCGTCGGGCGCGGTTCTCTTCACGCTCGTCAACGCCGAAGGCGGACCCGCCGTTCCGGTGAGCCTCGGCCTCTGTCTGGCCGTCATGTTTGTCGGCAAGGTTTTTGCCGGCAACCTCATGCGCCTCATTCTCATCCGTCCGAACCGCAAAGAGGCCAAGGCCTGATTGCATCTCTCGGGAATAAACAGTCAATTCACAAGAAGGAAACACAAAAAATGTCCGGACATGAAAGCGCCAAGCCAATGATTACCGACGTCTTCGTCAAAGGGGCTGTTCAGGGCTGGAACATCGCGACGAGCTCCACGATTCCGAACGTGCTGATGGCTTTCGTCATCATCAAGATTCTTGAGCACTCCGGCCTTCTCGCCTTGATCGGCACGGCCTTCGGCCCGGTCATGGGCATCTTCGGTCTTCCGGGGGAAGCGGCCACAGTGCTGCTCGGCGGCTGGATGTCGATGGGCGGCGGCGTCGGCGTGGCAGTCGCGCTGTTCGACAACGGCGCCATCAACGGCACGCACGTCGCCATTCTCGCCCCGTCGATCTACCTCATGGGCTCGCAGGTTCAGTACATGGGCCGCTGCCTCGGCGTGATCGGCGTCAAGGGCAAGACGATTCCGCTCATCATGGCGATGCCGATCATCACGGCCCTCATCTCGCTTTTCGTGATGCGTCTCGTGGTGCTCGGCTCCTGATCCCGGCTCGATGGAGAATGTTTTTTCGACAATACTTATTGGGAAAGAAATAGAAACATCATGTCCATGCTCCAAGACTTTATGAAGGATCTCGAGCCGCTCGTCAATCTCGACTGCGGCACGGCGAACCAGGCCGGCGTCACGCGTGCGGCTGAAATCATGAAGGCTCACTTCGAGTCGATCGGCTTCACGTGCGAGCTCGTTGATTTCGGGCCTGCGGCAGGAAAAGGTCTTCTCGCCCGCAACAAGCCCGATGCCGATCATTACGACGTGATGATGAACGCCCACTTGGACACGGTCTTTCCGGACGGGACGGCCGCCGAGCGTCCCCTCAGGGTCGAAGGCGGCCGCGCTTACGGTCCAGGTTGCTCGGACTGCAAGGGCGGCGTTCTTGCGATCTACTACGCCTGCAGGATCGCCCGCAAGGAAGACCTCGATCGTCTTTCCATCTGCTGCGCCTTCAATCCCGATGAAGAAACCGGATCCAAGGCTTCTACTGCTTGGCTTTGCGAACACGGCAAGCGCGCGAAGAACGTCCTCATTTTCGAAGCAGCCCGTGCGGGCGGCGAGCTCGTCCGAGCCCGCAAGGGCGTGACGAGCTACCGCGTCGCCTTCAGCGGCGTTTCGGCTCATGCCGGAAACAATCCGCAGGACGGCTGCAACGCCAACGTCGCGGCAATGCGATTCGCTCTTGCGGCCGCCGGCCTTGCCGATCAGAAGCTCGGCACAACGGTCAACCCCGGCGTGATCCGCGGCGGCACGGTCTCGAACGTCATTTCCGACAAGTGCATGATCGAAATCGATACGCGCTATTGGTTCGACGAGCACTTCGAAGAACTCAATGCTCAGATCCGCAAGCTCGCGGAAGCGACTTGGGTGCGCGGCGTCACGCAGACGATTGAGCAGCTCAACCACTCTCCCGCGATGCCGCTCTCTCAGGATACGAAGGAGCTTGTCGCCAAAATCACCGAAGCCGCGCGCCTCGAAGGCTTTGAGCCGGGTTGGGTCGACGCCGGCGGCGGTTCGGACGGCAACCACATCGCTGAAATGCGCGTTCCCGTCATCGACGGCTGTGCGCCGGCGGGCGGCGGCTTCCACTGCGACAAGGAATTTCTTCGTCTCGACACAGTTGAAGAACGCATCCGCATGGTCGCTCGCTTCTTCACGCTTCTCTGAATGAAGCGAAGATGCCCGTGCGCAGGCGGGCGGCAATTGACGGAAGGCGCCTGCTTCCTTGAAGGACGGGCGTCTTCCGCATCGTGTTCGGCATGGGCGCATTCCAACGGGCGAAAGTCCCGATAGGTGTCGGCATCAGCCCCTTGAGCTGATGAACAAGAAGTCTCCGCAGTCATTTGACTGCAGATGAGCTTGCAAACAAAAGAAAGCCGGCATCTGCGCGGAATTGCTGATGCAGCTGAGGTGGAAGGGCCGCGCTCTCCTGCGCGAAGAGTTCTCGCGGACGTCGCCCCAATCGGGGCGAGGGAGCAAGGCTCGCCGAGAAAAGCCGGCAGAGGCCGTGGCGCCGAGCGGGATGGCGCCCGAAAAGATCCGAAATCAACAACAGGGGCGTCCGGCGCGGCCGACGGCCGGACAACTGTTGCAAATCCGACGAGAAGCCTGAAGCGCGAGACCGGCGGAGCCGGAAGCGAACCGAGGAGGGCGGCAATGGGCTGGAGGACGAGAAGGAGACAAACGCAGCCGCTGGCAAAGGCGGAGAATGGGCGCGCTAGGCAGGTCAAGGCGAATAAAAAGGCGGTTCGGGCATCGACGGCGCGACTGTTGGCGAGCTGCCGAACCCGCTTCGTACAGACTCCGTCGAGACAGTGGGCAGAGAGGAGCCGGTGCGGCGTCTTCTGCCTGAGGATGCAAAAAATGCTTTCAAGCGCACGGGAAGGACGTAGAGAACTCAAGCCTTTAGTTAAAATCGATTGGAGAGAAATCAATACGGCCGCATCCTGCGGCCGGCCATGGAGAAGCAAACCATGTCATTGAACGACCCCCATTGGGGCCGAGCTCCGGAAGAAAAGGAGCCCAAAGAGAATCGTGATGATTCGCAGGCTGACGGCTGGAACCAGAATGCAGAAGAACAGGGCGAATCGAGAAGCTGCGAAGATGCTTGTCAGGATGAGCGTCGTGCTGGCGATGCCGGCCGTTGCGGACGCAAAAACCGAGATGATCGCCGCGATGAGCGGAGCCGCAATAATCCGGACGAAGACATTGATCGCCTCTGGGAAGACTTCCGCGACATTATGTCCGGACTTTTCGGCAGCGGCGGCAGGCGTCGTCAGAACCGAGCGCCTTCGGCTCTGAAGAGCCGCGACGATTTTTCTCGCGACGACGTCCGCTGCGGCAGCCGAAGCGGACGCGAAGCTGATCGCGACGAACCCAATGCTCGTGCGGATGACGATCACGCTGCCGCCGAAGAGCGCAGCAGCCGCAATGATCGCACGTTCATTGAGATCGGCATTCCCGGCTTCAGGAAGAAGCGGCCTGCGGGCGGATTCGGCAACGGTGCCGGCGGCGGCCGCAGGAGCGGCGGGCAGAACGCCCGACGCCGCGGCGTCGGCACGGGCATCTTGGCTCTATGCGCGGTCTTGGGCTGGGCCGCAAGCGGCTTCTACATCGTTCCCGAAGGACAGACCGGCGTCGAAACGACGTTCGGACGCTATTCGAACTCCTCCATGCCCGGCTTTCACTGGCATCTCCCGGCGCCGATTCAGGACGTGCAGCTTGTCGACGTTTCCAGCGTGCGCACGGCTTCGATCGGTTCCTCGGGTTCGCGCAGCTCGCAGGATCGCCTGCGGGAAGCGCTGATGCTTACCGACGACGAAAACATCGTCGACGTGCAGTTCACGGTGCAGTACCGCATCAAGTCGGGCGACGGCGCCAAGGACTATCTTTTCAATACGCGCGCGCCGGATCTTTCCGTGACGCAGGCAGCCGAGTCGGCCATGCGCGAAGTGGTCGGCCGCAAGACGATGGACAGCGTGCTCTTCGAATCGAAGGCCGAAATTGCCGAGGCCGTCAAGCAGTCGATGCAGCAGATGCTCGACCGCTATGCAACCGGCATCGAAGTGATGAGCGTCGCCATTCAGAATGCACAGCCGCCTCAGCAGGTGCAGGCCGCCTTCAACGACGCCGTCAAGGCAGGTCAGGATCGCGAGCGCTCGATCAACTTGGGCGAAGCGTACATGAACGCCGTAATTCCGAAGGCGCAGGGCAACGCCGCGCGCCTCAAGGAAGAAGCCGAAGCCTACAAGGCTCGAGCGACAGAGGTCGCCAAGGGCGACGCGGAACGCTTTTCGCTCATATACAACGAGTACCAGAAGGCGCCGCAGGTGATGCGCGATCGTCTCTACGTCGACGCGATGCGCGATATTTATTCGAATGTGACCAAGGTCTATGTCGATCAGAAGTCGGGCTCGAACCTTCTGTATCTGCCGCTTGACAAGATCGTTGCGGGAACGAAGTCGGCCGCACGCGACGCATCCGATTCGCTTGGCGGTCTGGATGCGCTCAATGCGGCGGATCCGGCCAATGCGGGGACGACGACTTCAACTGCGCCGAGCGTCAATTCCGGCGCGCGGACGAGCGCTTCGACCTCCAATGCGTCGAGCGCGAACTATGCCACCGAAGACGAGCCGCGCGCGCTGGTGCGCAGCCGCATGCATTGATGAGACGGGAGAATAAGAAATGAAGAAAGTCAGTCCCATCATTTTGGCGCTGGTTCTCATAGCAGGCTTCGCAAAGCTCTGCCTTTATACGGTGGGCGAACGCGAGTACGCGATGGTGTTTGCTCTCGGCGAACTCAAAACGGTCGTCGACGAGCCGGGCATTCATGCGAAGCTTCCGCCGCCTCTGCAGAACGTCGTTTATCTCGACAAGCGAGTGCTTACTCTCGATACCTCGGGCGCAGACCTCGTGCAGACGAGCGAAAAGAAGAACCTCATGATCGACACCTTCGTGAAGTGGCGCATCGGCAATCCGCGCCTTTATTGGGTGTCCTTCCAGGGCAGCGAGCGCGCTGCGAGCGATCGTCTTTCGGCGCTTCTTCGCGACGTGCTCAATATTGCCGTCAACAAGCGCACGGTCAACCAGATCACGTCTTCGGAACGCGAAAAGGCCATGAGCGAAATTTCGGATCTTCTTCAGGCCCGCGTGAAGGAGGTCGGCATCGATATTCTCGACGTGCGCATGAAGCGCGTCGACTTTACGCCGGAAATTTCCGAGTCCGTCTATCGCCGCATGGAAGCCGAACGCAAGCGCGTTGCTTCCGAAGAGCGCTCCAAAGGCTTGGCGCAGGCCGAACGCATCCGCGCGAATGCCGATCGTCAGAGCGAAGTCATCCTCGCCGAAGCCTATCGCGCCGCGCAGAAGACGAAGGGCGACGGCGACGCCGAGGCTTCCCGCGTCTACGCGGATGCCTTCGGGAAGGATCCTGAATTCGCGCGCTTCTACCGCAGCCTTGAAGCTTATCGCAAGAGCTTCTCCGCAAAGGAGGACGTGATGGTGGTCGATCCTTCAGCCGACTATTTCGGCTATCTCAAGTCGAAGGATGGCGACGGGCGCAAGTAAGATTTTCCGAACCGGCCGGTCGGATCGAACGGATCGGCCGAAGCGGAATCGGACGAAGAACGCAATGCGATGAAGGGCTCCGACATTCTCATCTTGGCGCTCGGCTGGGTGCTCATTTTCGAAGGGATTTCGCCTCTTGCGGCGCCTCGGGCTTGGTTGCGCGCTCTCAAGAAGCTGTCGCATGCCGACCCCAGAGCCGTGCGTGCGGCAGCTTCCGTGCTTGTTGCGCTCGGCCTTCTCATCGTATGGAGCTGTCTCGGGCCGATCAACTGATGCTCCCGCCAAGTCCGGCACTCCAATGGAACACCGCAAAGATCACGCATCTTCGCGGCGTTTGATTTTTTCGAGGCTCGGGAATGCTCGAATTCTCGCGGTCCGTGCTATCGTTTCAGCTGCCGTCGGAGAATCGTCCGCCTCCTTCGAAAAACGAAGAAGAAGGCGGCTTCGGCGCGTTCGCCGCGGGAATGCGTTCGCTGCGTCCGCGCATTCACCGCGCGCTTCCTAATTTTTTGCGGTTTAAAGGAACCTCTCAAATGGGTAAGAATGTTGTCGTGATCGGCGCTCAGTGGGGCGACGAAGGCAAAGGCAAGATCGTTGACTGGCTCGCTGAAAAGGCCGACGGCGTCGTTCGCTTCAATGGCGGACACAATGCCGGACACACCCTCGTCATCAACGGCAAGAAGACGATTCTCCGCTTGATTCCGTCGGGCATCATGCATGCGGCGAGCGAATGCTACATCGGCAACGGCACAGTTGTTTCGCTTGAAGCCTTCTTCAAGGAGGTCGATGAGCTGATTGCCGTCGGCGTCCCCAATGTCGAAAAGCGCCTGCACGTATCGGCCAACTGCCCGCTCATCATGCCGTATCACGTGGCGCTCGACCATGCGCGTGAAGCCGCGCTCGGCAGCAAGAAGATCGGCACGACCGGCCGCGGCATCGGCCCGGCCTATGAAGACAAGGTCGCTCGCCGCACGGTACGCGTTGCCGATCTCTTCGAGCCCGAACGCTTTGCCGAACAGGTTCGTGCTGTTCTGAAGCTGCACAACTTCATTCTTCAGAATTTTCTCGGCGCCGAACCGCTCAATGCGGAAAAGGTGGTCGCCGATACGCTCGCTTACGCTGAACGCCTGAAGCCCATGGTCTGCGACGTTTCCGAATGCCTCAACAATGAAATGGCCGGCGGCAAGCACTTTCTCTTTGAGGGCGCTCAGGGTTCGATGCTTGACATCGACCACGGCACCTATCCGTACGTTACGAGTTCGAACACGGTTGCGGGCTCGGCCTGTGCCGGCGCCGGCATCGGTCCCGGCAAGATCGGCTACGTGCTCGGCATCACGAAGGCTTACTGCACGCGCGTCGGCGAAGGTCCCTTCCCGACCGAG
>CAZUXQ010000018.1:7012-12422 GCA_964624425.1 uncultured Sutterella sp. | reverse complement strand
ATGAGGTCGTCGGAGTTGACGAAGTCGATGCCGGTGATTTCGGCAAGGCGCTTGACGGCAAGGGCCGGATAGTCCGGATGCGCCGTAACGCACGTGCCGATGGCGGTGGCGCCGAGGTTCACGACCTTGAGGCGAGCCTGAGCTTCCTTGATCGCCTTGATTTCATCGGCGATCGTGGCGCCCCAGCCGTGGAATTCCTGGCCGAAGGACATCGGAACGGCATCCTGAAGGTGGGTGCGCCCCATCTTCAGAACGTTCTTGTTCTTTTCGGCCTGGCGATAGAAGGATTCGACGAGCTCTTCGACGGCCTTCAGGAGCACGTTGGAGCGCAGAAGGAGCGAAAGGTGAAGAGCAGTCGGATACGTGTCGTTCGTGGACTGACCGAAGTTGGCGTGGTCGTTCGGAGAGACCTTCTTGTCGCCCCTGGCAAGGCCGAGGCGTTCGCAGGCGAGGCTGGAGATGACTTCGTTGCAGTTCATGTTCGTCGACGTGCCGGCGCCGCCCTGGAGCCAGTCGGTGACGAACTGGTCGTTGTACTTGCCTTCGATGAGCTGGTCGCAAGCCCAGATGAGCGCGTCGGCAACGTCGGCCGGGATGGTGCCGAGCTCCTTGTTGGCCATGGCGGCGGCCTTCTTCACATAGCCGAAGCCGACGGCGAAGTAGGGTTCCTGAGACATCGGCATTTCCGTGATATGGAAATTGTGCTTGCCGCGCATCGTCTGAACGCCATAGTAGGCTTCATCCGGAATTTCGAGTTCGCCAAGGAAGTCGCTTTCAATACGGGACATTCAAATGCTCCTCATAAATTTGGCGAGACCGCCCGATCCTTCGGGCCGGTCTGCTTGCGGTTTGCTGCCGCAATCGATGCCATCCGCTGCCGGATGGTGGTCCGTCGATTGCGGAGCCGGTTTGCTCGGCCTTGAAGAACCTCACGCCTACCAAGAAATACGCATAAGCGCGAAGTTCATCTCATGCCGGCTATATGCTACTGCTTAAAGGGTTTGATGGGAATAGCCTTTTTGCGGGCAGGCGTCGGAACGACCTTGTCGTAATTGCTTATGCCCTGTTCGGCCATCTTGCGGCGGATGAATGCGATCTGCGTCTTCAAAGGAAGATCCTTCGGGCAGAAGTCGTGGCAGGCAAGCAACGACATGCAGCCGAAGACGCCGGATTCGTCGCCTACTACTTCGTAGTAGTCGGCGTCGTTGCGGTCGTCGCGCGGATCAAGGCGGAAGCGGGCGATCTTGTTGATGCCCACGGCGCCGATGAAGTCCGGACGGATGCGGACCGTGCCGCATCCGGCAATGCAGCAGCCGCACTCGACGCAGCGGTCGAGAACGTAGATGTCTTCGGCAAGCTGCGGATCCATCGGAACCTCCTTCTTGCGAAGGTCGATCTCTTCCTCCTTCATGTGAACCCAGGTCTGCATGCGTTCGGACATGCTGCGCATCCACTTGCCGGTGTTGACCGACAGGTCGCCGATCAGCTCGAAGGCCGGCAGCGGCGCGAGCGTGAACTCGGCCGGCAGATCCTTCGTGAGCGTGCGGCAGGCAAGGCCCGGCTTCCCGTTGATCATCATGGCGCACGAGCCGCAGATGCCGGCGCGGCACACGAAGTCGAACTGGAGGGTCGGATCCTGCGTTTCGCGCAGTTCATTGAGAGCGATGAAGAGCGTCATCGAATCGGACTCTTCGAGCTCGTACGTCTGCATGTGCGGAACGCTTTCCGGATCCTGCGGGTTGTAGCGCAGGATGCTGATCTTCAGAAGGCGGTGCTTCTTAGCAGGAGTCTGCTCAGCCTGCTGGGTGGTCTTTACTTCTTGGCTCATTTGTGCAGCTCCAAAATTAGTCGTTCAGGGGTTCGTCGATGCGCTCGTTCCTGCCGGCCAAACGCTTTGGAAGCAGGTGCTGGTACGGCATGAGAGCGTCCTGAATGGCCCAGCGGTCGGCGCCTTCGGATTCCATCTTTTGGCGGATGGCGTCCACTTCGGCCTGACGCTTGGCAGATTCGGGATTTTCGATGTAGTTCTTGACGCCGTAGCCGCGGAAGCCCGGCGGAAGCTCCATCTTGCTGATGTCGAGGTTCTGATAGGAAAGCGTCGGCAGCGTGTCGCCTTCCTTCCACGTCGCGATCGTGCGGTTGAGCCAATCAACGTCGTTGCGGACCGGATAGTCTTCGCGGAAGTGGGCGCCGCGGGATTCCTTGCGTTCCAGAGCGCCGAGAGCAACCGCAAGAGCTACGCGGAGCATCTTCTGGGTGCGGTAGGCGTAGACGAGTTCCGGATTCGGGCCGGCGACATCCTTGACGCTGACGCTGAAGGAGCGCTTGTAGAGCTGCTCGAGCTCTTCGACGGCGGCCTTCATGTCGTCGCCGCGGCGGAAGATGCCGATCTTCGTCGTCATGATTTCCTGCATGCGCGTGCGGAGTTCGACGGCGCTTTCGCTGCCGCCGTTCGCGAGGAAGTGCTTCAGGCGGGCTTCTTCCTTGGCGAGCGCGTCGTAAATCGTCGAGGTCGGGATGTCGATGCCGTTTTCGGGCTTGTCGCAGAAGTCGGCGATGAATTCGCCGACGATCATGCCGGCAACCACGGTTTCGGCAACGGAATTGCCGCCGAGACGGTTGAAGCCGTGCATGTCCCAGCAGGCTGCTTCGCCGGCAGCGAAGAGGCCCTTCAGCGTTTCGGATTCGCCTGTCGGCTTCGTGCGGATTCCGCCCATCGTGTAGTGCTGGGCCGGACGAACCGGAATCCATTCCTTCGTCGGGTCGACGCCGAGGAAGTAATGGCAGATTTCATACACTTCGCGGAGCTTGTGCTTGATGTGATGCTCTCCGAGGAGCGTAATGTCAAGCCAAATGTGTTCGCCGTAGCGGCTCTTGACGCCCTTGCCTTGCGCAATGCGTTCTTCCATGCGGCGCGAAACGACGTCGCGGGAAGCGAGCTCCTTCTTTTCAGGCTCGACGTCCGGCATGAAGCGGTAGCCGTCGGCGTCGCGCAGGAGGCCGCCGTCGCCGCGGCAGCCTTCCGTCACCAGAATGCCGGCCGGGAAGATGCCGGTCGGGTGGAACTGAATGGCTTCCATGTTGGAAAGCGCGGCAACGCCCGTTTCGAGAGCGAGGTCGTAGCCCGTGCCCTCGCAGATCACGGCGTTCGTCGTGACGCGGTAGATGCGGCCGGCGCCGCCCGTGGCGATGGCCGTGGCCTTCGAGACGTACGCCATGAGTTCGCCCGTGACGAGATCGCGGACGACGGCGCCGTAGCAGCGTCCGTCCTGATGAATGAGGCGAACGGCTTCGACTCGTTCGACGACGGGAACCTTCTCGGCGATGATGCGGTCGGAAACCGTATTGAGCATGGCATGTCCCGTGCAGTCGGACACGTAGCACGTGCGCCACTTCTTCGTGCCGCCGAAGTCGCGCTGCGCGATGAGGCCGGCGGCTTCCTTGCGCTCGGTGATCGTAACCTTTTCGCCGTTGATGATCACCTGACGATCGCCCGGGGTGATGCGGCTCCACGGGCAGCCCCAGGCGGCGAGTTCGCGCACGGCCTTGGGCGAGGTGTTGACGAACATGCGGACTACTTCCTGATCGGCGCCCCAGTCGGAGCCGCGGACCGTATCGGCGAAGTGGACGTCTT
Source organism: uncultured Sutterella sp. (assembly GCA_964624425.1). Taxonomy (GTDB): domain Bacteria; phylum Pseudomonadota; class Gammaproteobacteria; order Burkholderiales; family Burkholderiaceae_F; genus Sutterella. The sequence goes on along the minus strand of CAZUXQ010000018.1, from coordinate 8,788 downwards.
CGTTGTCGCCCAAGCCCTTGATCACGTTGCCGAGCGAGGCCTGCATGCCGCCCTGAGCGGCCTTCGAGTGGCTGCGCTTCGGCGGAACGAGCGAAAGGACGATCGAATCATGTCCGCGGCGCTTGGCGGCAACGGCCATGCGAAGACCAGCGAGACCGCCGCCGATGACCAGCACGTCGGTATAGATGATTTTCATAAACGCTTTTCCTTCGAAATCCCGCCCAGTGCGGGAGGAAAGGGCTCGAACCGAGGCTCTCAGCCCATCCAGTCTTAAATTCGCCCCTTAGGGGGCTTGGCCGACCCTGTCAGAGGCCGTTCACCCGCCGTTTGCACCGCACCCGAGGCCGCCGTTTCCAAGAAGCGCCGCACCGGCGAAAACGGCTCCGGTCGCAGGGAGCCTCTTCGAAGCGGCGAATCCTGAGACCTTTCTTCCCTGCAGCGGGGTTGACCGCAGCGAAGGACTTTTAGCGCCTCAAGTTCGGGCAGTCCTGTTTTAAGGCATCGGCCTTGAAAGGCCGGCAATGCGCCCGAGGCGGACTGGAGGCTGGCCCTTCGCCGAATTTCTCCGGTTTGAGTCCAGCCGGCTCTCCTCTTTGCCCGCTTCCCCGACAGCGCCTTTCGGCTTTCCCGCGGCAGCGGACGGCCTGCATTGATTCTCTCTGCGTCGATGTTCTCCGTCTGGCGGCGCAGACGAACGGCTGCAGGCAAACTCTATTTTGAACGCTCTCTTTGAAAGAGCGCTCAAAATAGAGCTTCTTGAAAGATATATACGTAAATCTGCGTGCATTTGGGATTCTGCAAAAAGACGTTTCGGTCATGAGAACGCAGCGCGCATTTTGCTTTGGAGGGGGAGTGTACTCAGTTTGCAATTTAAAGCCATATAGAGGAAAACACCAATATTCCCCCCAAGATTTGATATGACCCAAGAGAGGCGCGATCTCTCGTTCTTCCCGAGGAGAGCGTCCGGAAAATCCATGCCATTCATTGAGTTGCAGGCAATTTCGAGCGATTTTCGAATAACGGATATCACCCTTTTGATTTATTTCCATTTAGGTAGGAGTATGCCCTTACAAATTTTTCCTTGATCAGCTCTTATGCTTCTCGCGGAAAGGACTGAATGAAAATAAGTATTTTTTGGCATGCATCGTCATAGACTTCAGCAGGCGCGCAAGCAGCCGATTCGGCTATTAAAAGGCGATTCTCGATAGAATGCCTCCTGTTCAGTCGCTTCCGCTTCCATAGCGCCTTTTTTCGGAGCCTCACATGCGCAACCGCATCATTCATTCCGACAACGCCCCGGCAGCCATCGGCCCTTACAGTCAGGCGGTCCTCGCCGGCGGCACGCTCTGCTACTCGGGCCAGATCGGCATCGATCCCGCGACGGGCAGTCTTGCCGAAGGACTTGAGGCGCAAGTTCGCCAGACCTTCAGAAACATGTCGGCCGTCATCGCCGAGGCGGGCTTCGCGCTTGAAGACGTCGTCAAAGTGACGCTCTTCATTCAGTCGATGAACGACTTCCCGACGATCAACTCGATCATGGCCGAATGCTTCAAGGCGCCCTTCCCGGCGCGCTCCTGCGTTGAAGCGGCCGCGCTTCCGAAGGGCGCTCTTTTCGAAGCCGAAGCCGTCGCCGTCAGGAATTGATTCCCGACATGCAGGACTTGCACGACGGATTGACCGAACCTCGCGGCGGCGGCCGCGCCGAGGCCGGCTTCATAAAAACCGGAAAGCTCGCGCCTCTCAAGGAGCGATTGGCCAAGCTCGGCCTCGTATCCG